>JAGHSD010000145.1 GCA_018066045.1 Candidatus Darwinimomas equi
AGGAAATGAAAGCTTATTGTGAAAAACTGTTCCCGACATTAAAGCGGTGGAAAAAAGCTGATTAACAAATGTGAGCTAATGGGATGAATATGAATGGACTAAAATATATTAATCTGACAGAAATGCCATCGATTAAGGATGAAGCCGCTGAATGGTTTCATAGTAAGTGGCGTGTACCAAAAGAAGCATACCTTGAATGTATGGATGCATTTTTGAATGGTGATACAGATGTTTGAGGGGGATTGGCTTGTAAGAGAATTCAGATACATGATATGATAAAATATTAAGGAACAGTTTAGTACGGAAGCTGATGACGCGGCACCTGAAACAAAAGCAGATGGCATCAAAAAGGAATCAACAAGATGAATATTTTTTACAAACTATTTAAGCAGGATCCTAATACAAGAGACGGTATCATTGTAACGACATCGTGGATTGGCATCGTGGTAAATTTACTGATTGCCGTAACCAAAATCGTGATTGGCCTTATTTCATCTTCAATTGCTATTATTTCAGAAGGTGCAAATAACGCCGGAGATGCATTAAGCTCGGTAATGACTCTGATAGGAGCAAAACTGGCAAAGAAGCATCCGGATGAAAAGCATCCGTTCGGATACGGAAGAATCGAATATATCAGCGGACTGGTTATCGCTGTTGTGATCCTGGTCACAGGAATTGAACTGCTGATCAGTTCAGTAAAGCTGATATTCCATCCGGAGCCGCTTTCTATATCATATATCGCTCTTGGACTGGTGGCATTTTCTGCGGTAATTAAATTTTTACTGGGAAACTATACCATTCGTATGGGGAAAAAGGCCGGATCCACAGCATTGGAAGCGGTTGGATCCGATTGCAAAACCGATTCATTTGCTTCAATAATCACCATCGTATCGTCGTTAGTCTTCCTGATTTTTAAATGGAATGTGGATGCTTATGCCGGTGTGATTACTTCTTTCCTGATTATTAAAGCAGGGCTTGGTGCACTGCGGGAAACGCTCAGTGAGATTCTCGGACGGCCCGGAGATGCAGAACTGGCCGCAAAACTTTATAAAGAGATCAGAAGCACAGACGGAATTCTTGCTGCAGTGGATATGATGCTGCATAACTATGGTCCGGATGCCTGGTCCGGTTCGGTAAATGTTGAGATTGATCATGAGAAGACTGTTGGAGAGATTTATCAGTTTCTGCACGAGCTTCAGCTCAGAATCATGCATGAATATCATGTAGTCATGGTGTTTGGCGTGTATGCTGTTGATTATGACGGAGCATACATCAAAGAACTGAGGAGAACGATTGCAGACTTTGTCGGGGCCCGGGAACATGTGAAGAGCTTTCATGCAGTATATATCGATCAGCAGACCGACAAGATATATTGTGATTTTATCGTTGATTACAAGCTGAAGGATTGGGAAAAACTGCAGAAGGAATTTGAAAAATATATGGCAGAGAGATATCCCGAGAAAGAGGTCATTCTTACGATTGAAACGGAATATGTCTGAGAAATATCGAAGACCTTGGGGGAGGTAATTCCTGCTCGCTTGCCGGTAAAGGCGACCGGAATGATATGCGTTGCAAGAAAGGATATGGATATATGAGAATTATTCACTGTGCGGATATTCATCTTGATTCTCCGATGAACAGACTCGACAGTACCGAAAAGAGAAAAGAGAGAAAAGCAGAACTGATAAAAGCATTTACGGACATGGTTTCGTTTGCTTCGGATGAAGATGTGTCAGCTATCATTATTGCAGGAGATCTTTTTGATCAGAGTCGTGTTTCGGCAACAGCAAGAAATGCCGTTATGGGAACTATTGAGAAATATCCGGAGATAGAATTTTACTATCTGAAGGGAAATCATGACAAAGCGGATTTTCCGGGAGAAACAGAGCAGGTACCGGATAACTTCCATATGTTTTCTGACCGTTGGGTGAAATATGACCTCGGAGAGAATACGGTTCTCTACGGGGTTGAGATGACGGGTGAAAATTCAATAAGAATATATTCCGAACTGAATCCGGATGTGACGTGCTTCAATATTGTTACCATGCATGGACAGGATTCATTGTCAACCGGAAAAGATGACGCACAGACAATATCCGTAAGAGATCTGAAGAATAAAAATATAGACTACCTGGCACTGGGACATGTGCATAGTTATAAAGAAGAGAGACTTGACAGCAGAGGATTATATTGTTATCCGGGATGTCTGGAGGCAAGAGGATATGATGAGACAGGAGAACACGGTTTTGTACTTCTTGATATAAACGGACCTTCAAGGACATGCAGTTACAGGCTGATCAGCCATGCAATCAGAACACCACATAATCTTAAAGTGGACATTACGGGACTCAGCAGATCCACGGATATGCTTAACAGAATAGAAGATGAATTGGATAATGCAGATTATCCGTCAAAAGATCTTGTTGAAGTCGAGCTTACAGGAGAAATCGGCTTTGAGAGTGAAAAAAATCTTTCTTTTATCGGGAAACAGCTTGAAGACAGATATTTTGATTTCAAGATAAAAGACAGCACGGAATATAAGGTAGACTATGAATCATACCGTCTGGATGAATCTTTAAAAGGCGAATTTATAAGAACGGTAGAGGCAGAAAAAGATATATCGGAAGAAGATAAAGCCGAGATAATAAGAATGGGAATCAAAGCACTGAAAGGGGAGGAAATCGAGTAAATATGAAAATTAAAGAAATCAGAATCGAAAATTTCGGAAGATTTTCAGATTTCAGTATGGATTTCTCTGAAGGTATTAATTCTATAGTTGAAGAAAACGGCTGGGGAAAGAGTACACTTGCGGATTTTATTAAGGTTATGTTCTTCGGATTTGACGGAGAAAAGAAGCGCAGTGATATTGAAAATGAAAGAAGAAGATACAAGCCATGGCAGAGCGGAACATATGGGGGAAGCCTGGCATTTGAAATATCAGGAAAAGAATACCGTATAATGCGAATATTCGGAAGCCGAGATTCAGAGGACATATTTAAGCTGTTTGATAATGTGAGCGGACTGGAAAGTGACGATTATACTTCCGCAATAGGGGAGGAATTATTCAAACTTGATTCCGAATCATATAAAAGGACCGTATTAATCGGTCAGAATGATGTAGAGACAGCGGCTACAGACGGAATAAATGCAAAATTGGGAAATCTGTCAGGTGCAACCGATGATATAGATAATTATGAAGCTGTAGCGGAAAAGCTTAAAAGCAGGATTAACGGCATCAGCCACACACGTTCAACAGGCGAAATCTATTCATTACGTAATGAACTTACAGGGCTGGAGAATGAGGTAAGAAATATAAATGCAGTCGAAACTGCTGCCGTACAAAAGAAAGAATCACTTGAAAAACTACGTGCTGAGCTGACCGAAAACAGAAAAAACAAAGAGAGACTGAACATTGAACTGAAAGATGCTTCAAAGGCGGCCGCAATAGTTTCAAAAAAGAAACAGTATGACGGAATATTAATAAGATATGCCGAGAGACAATCGGAAGTTGAGAAAGCAAAAAGAGTATTTGGAAACAGATCAGAATTATATGAGGGTATGGTTCCGGGAAATGAGCAGCTGGAACATTACCGTTCGTTGGCAGATGGATTAAAGAGAAAAGAAAAAGCGTATGCTGCAATGCAATTTTCTGAGGACGAGAAAAAGGATTATTACAAATACTCAGAGAAATACAGTGGAAAAGAAGCTGTTTCCGAAAAGGCATCCGGGCTGATAAATGATTTGTCTGAAGCAAGAAGCAAGAAAGAAGCACTTACATCAAAAGAAGTTCTGCTCGACAGCCTGAGGCTTCAGCAGACAGAGTATAAGGAACCGTCATATATCTGGATGATAATTGTGGGGATATTGCTTGCATTATCAGGTATATTTCTGCTGTTGAAAATATCATTGCCGGCAGGAGTGTTAATATGTGCAGCAGGTGCAGGATTGTTTATTGCGGGAATAATACTGCAGTCACATGCAGGTGATAATGCAAAGAGAAAAGAAGACTCTGATGCATGCAGCAGGCTTTCCGAAGAAATTGAATCAGAGAAGGAATATATAAGATCGACAGAGAAAAGAATCAGAGATTTTCTGGGAGAATTCGGTTTGCCGTTTGATTTCGGTACAGGTACAACATATCTGTCCGAGATAAAAAATGAATATCAAAGGTACATGACACTGAAGAATCAAAAAGATGATATGAGAGACGATATCCTGCTGGAAGAAATTGCCGCTGATAAACAGCGCCTGGATGATTTCCTTGTGCCATTCTCAGAACTGTTTGACAGCAATGACGAGTATTCCTCAAAACTGGATAAAATTGATTACGGTATTCAAAAGTATAACAGAGCAGTATATGAACTCGATATGGTAGAGGCTGAAAAAAGAACATTTGAAGCCGAGAATAATACGGATGAATTCAGAAGGATGGCGGAATTCGAAAAACTTCGCAGTATGGACGAGATAAATGCCGATATTATATCAGTCAACAAGTCGATAGAAAGACTGCTTGACGATGTGAATACATGCGACAATCAGTTGGGAGAGATACTGGAAAAACTGGATGATCTGAATGAAAAAAACGAAAAACTGAAAGAAACAAAACATGAGTACGAGAAACTCCTGGATAAGGAGAAGCTTCTGATAATGACCAGAGATCTTCTTGAAAAGGCAAAAACAGGATTTATAGCAAAGTACAGCTCTTCTGTTGCCGCAGGGTTTAAGAAATATCATGAGCTGTTTGAGGGAACGACCGGAGAAAAGTACTCTTTTGATGCGAATATGAATCTTCGCATAGAGGATCACGGAGATTATAAAAATCCCAGAATGTATAGTGCGGGAAACCGAGATAAAACAGGTCTGTGTTTCCGTATGGGGTTGATCGAAGCAATGTATCCCGATGAAAAACCGGTAATTATCATGGATGATCCCTTTACAAATCTTGACGGCAAAAATCTTGAAGGAGGAAAGAAACTTCTGAAAATAGTGGCAGAAGAATATCAGGTAATTTATCTTACATGTCATGAAAGCAGACTGCCATGAAATAAAGAAGGTAATATCGGACATACTGTTAAAGAAAGGTTGAAATGATTATGGATATCCCTGTTAAACTGATGAAGAGAACGAAGGCATACGAAGGGACCGTGCTTAAGGTTTACGATGATGAAGTTGAAGTAAAAGGAATACATGCCCATTGGGACTTTATACATCACGACGGAGCCGCTGCAGTAGTGCCGGTAGCTGATGACGGCAGAATTATGATGGTACGGCAGTACAGACATGCACTTGGCAGATACACACTTGAGCTTCCTGCCGGCAAAGTGGATTCACCGGATGAACCAAAGATAGAATGTGCCAGGAGAGAACTTGAAGAAGAGACAGGATATCGCTCCGATAATCTGGAACATCTGATAGACATAAATACCACGGTTGCATTCTGTGATGAATTTATCGGGATATTTGTAGCAAGAGATCTTGTTAAAACACATCAGAATCTGGATGAAGATGAAGAGATAGACGTGCAGTTATGGGAAGTGGATAAACTGGTAGAAAAAATCTATTCGGGAGAGATGACGGATTCAAAAACTGTGGCTGCAATTCTGGCATATAAGAATAAAACAGAGAAAAATCAGTAGGGAGGTCATTATGACAGCAAAAGAATTTTATGAAAAATGCATGGTTGAAGAGGAAAAGTATATTTTCCCGGAATTCGCAAGATCTGATGTATGGGGACTCGGATGCAGGATAATCGATGCGGCGAAGTCTTTCAAAGGTCCCCTTGCTGTTACCATATGGATAAACGGAGCAGAGGTATTTTCATATTACCCCGAGGGTACCGGAAAATTTCATGATATGTGGCTGACAAGAAAAAGAAATACGGTAACAACTGTCGGAATGGCATCCATGACATGGAAGGCAAAACTTGCATATACCGGTAGCTGTCTGGAGGATGAAGGACTTGATCCGAAAAAGTATGTTGCATGCGGAGGAGGATTCCCTATCAGACTTAAGGGAGGATGTATAATAGGCTTTATAGGATGTTCAGGGCTTTCGGATCAGGAAGATCATGATGCAATATTGGCGGGCCTTGATTTATTCTTTGCAGATAAAGGATGGAAAGCAGAGTCTTGAAAGATTTTTTGCCGATAACAAGAGAAGACATGGAAAAAAGAGGCTGGAAACAGCCTGATTTTGTGTATGTTATAGGCGATGCTTATGTTGATCATTCCTCATTCGGTCCGGCAATAATAAGCCGTGTACTTGAATCGCGCGGGTACAGGGTCGCAATTATCCCGCAGCCGGACTGGAATGATGAGGAAAGCATAGATGTTTTCGGAGAGCCCAGACTGGGATTTCTGGTATCAGCCGGAAACATGGATTCGATGGTCAATCATTATACGGTTAATAAAAAACGCAGACATACCGATGCATATACTCCAGGTGGAATGACAGGGAAAAGACCTGACAGGGCCACACTTGTATACTGTAATCTGATAAAAAAGAGATACAAAAACTCTCCGGTAATCATCGGAGGTATAGAAGCAAGTCTGAGGCGGCTGGCTCATTATGATTACTGGTCTGATAAGCTGAAAAGATCAATTCTGCTTGATTCCGGTGCTGATCTGCTGGTGTACGGAATGGGTGAATTACCGATAGTCGAGATTGCAGATGCGCTTGACAGCGGGATGCCTGTGTCAGATATTACCTATGTCAGAGGTACAGTATATAAGTCGAGAGAAATAGAGAGTATTACAGAGCCATATGTTGAACTGCCGGACTTTGATGTGATTCAGAATGATAAAACCGAATATGCAAGAAGCTTTAATATACAGTACCGGAATACAGACTGCATCACCGGAAAAATCCTGACAGAGAAATACGGAGAAAAGAGATATATTATCCAGAATCCACCGGCAAGGCCGCTTACAACACAGGAAATGGATGATGTATATGAACTCCCATATATGAATACCTATCATCCTTCATATGAGCAGTATGGCGGAGTTCCGGCAATAAAGGAAATCAGATTTTCGCTTACAAGTAACAGAGGATGCTACGGAGGCTGCAGCTTTTGCGCTCTTGCTTTTCATCAGGGAAGAGTGGTACAGGTCAGAAGTCATGAATCATTATTGCGTGAAGCAAAAATGATGACACAAAGCAAGGATTTTAAGGGATATATACACGATGTCGGAGGACCGACTGCTGATTTCAGGAGAAGTGCCTGCGACAAGCAGGCCGAAAAAGGTGTTTGCGCAGACAGACAGTGCCTGTTCCCGTCAGCATGCAGGAATCTGAAGGTCGACCATAAAGATTACACGGAACTGCTGATAAAGCTGAGGAACCTTCCCGGTGTAAAGAAGGTGTTTGTCAGGTCAGGTATAAGATTTGATTATGTTATGGCTGATAAGGATGATTCTTTTTTAAGAGAATTATGCAGATATCATATAAGCGGGCAGTTGAGAGTGGCACCCGAACATGTTTCCGATCATGTGCTGAAGCTGATGGGAAAACCGGAAAAATCGGTTTATGACGCTTTTTGTAAAAGATTTGAAAGGATTAACGGAAAGCTGGACGGAAAACAATATATCGTTCCTTACCTGATTTCATCACATCCGGGGTCAACGCTGGAAGATGCGGTAGCACTTGCGGAAAGCGTAAGAGATATGGGATACATGCCTGAACAGGTACAGGATTTCTATCCGACACCGTCAACTGTTTCAACATGTATGTATTATACAGGAATTGATCCCAGAAATATGGAACCGGTATATGTGCCGCGTGCATATCATGAAAAGGCGATGCAGAGGGCACTTATCCAGTACAGAAATCCGGAAAATTATAAGCTGGTAAAGGAAGCTTTAATCAGAACAAACCGTGAGGATCTGATAGGATTTGACAGAAAACACTGTCTCATTCCGCCCAGACCGGTAAAATCCCGCAGAGAATAAGAATTCTCCGGTTGCTTTTAACGAATAATCAAAGTAAAATAGTGAAAGACTATGCCCGTAAAGGAGACCAACATGGGATTTTTTGATAAAAGAAAAGAAGAAGATGAAGATCTTAAGAGGAGAAATCCGGAGAATCTTCCAACAAAGTTCCAGGTCATCATCAGAATGGTGGTTGGAGTATATCTGTGCTATCTTGTATTTAAAATGATAAAGGACGGAGCAATTCAGAATACTTCAGGTGCCGAGAAGATTCTGATGATTGCTGCAGTCGTGCTCTTTTCCGTTGCCGGAGTATTCTTTTTCATCAGAGGATTTAAGGCTTACAGGTCAAGACAGTTTTTTGATCCGAAGACAGATGATTTCAGTGAAGAAGGACAGGCTAAGGCTGAAGCTGAGAAGGAAGAGGAAGCTGCAAGGGAAAAAGCTGAGACGGAGGCAAACGGCGGCGTAAAACCCGGCAGCATGGCAGCATTTGCCAGACTGTCAGATGCTACAAGAGTGTCTGATGAGGAGCAGGAAGAAGCCTATGAACGGGCAAAAGAGGCAAATGAGGAAGAAGAAAAAGAAAGAGAACAGAAATAAGCTTTTTGAATATTAATTTTTGAGGGAGAATTGTCATGGAATACACAATGGACAAAATCGTGGCATTAGCCAAATCCAGAGGATTTATTTATCCGGGATCTGAAATTTACGGAGGACTTGCCAATACATGGGATTACGGCAATCTGGGTGTTGAACTGAAGAATAATGTTAAGAAAGCATGGTGGCAGAAGTTCGTTCAGGAGTCACCGTGGAATGTAGGTGTTGATTGTGCGATTCTTATGAATTCACAGACGTGGGTAGCATCAGGACATCTCGGAAGTTTCTCGGATCCCCTTATGGACTGTAAGTCATGCCATGAGAGATTCCGTGCTGACAAGCTTATTGAGGACTGGGCAGCAGAGAACGGATACACACTCGAGTCATCGGTTGACGGATGGTCACATGAGCAGATGCAGGATTTCATCAAAGAGCACAATATAGCATGTCCGTCCTGCGGAGCACATGACTTTACAGATATAAGAGAGTTCAATCTTATGTTCAAGACTTTCCAGGGAGTCACAGAGGATGCTAAGAGCGTGGTTTATTTAAGACCGGAAACAGCACAGGGTATTTTCGTTAATTTCAAGAATGTTCAGAGAACATCACGCAAGAAGCTTCCGTTCGGAATCGGACAGATCGGAAAGTCATTCCGTAATGAGATAACTCCCGGAAACTTTACTTTCAGAACACGTGAGTTTGAACAGATGGAGCTGGAATTCTTCTGCAAGCCGGATACAGACCTTGAATGGTTTGAATACTGGAGATCCTTCTGCTTTAACTGGCTTAAGACTCTGGGACTGAAAGACGAACAGTTAAGACTTCGTGATCATGATAAAGAGGAATTGTCATTCTACTCAAAGGCTACCACAGATATTGAATTTACATTCCCATTCGGATGGGGAGAACTCTGGGGAATCGCTGACAGAACAAATTATGACCTTGGACGTCATATGGAGGTTTCCGGCGAGGACCTTACATACTTCGATGATGAAACAAATGAGAAGTATATCCCGTATGTTGTTGAACCGTCACTCGGAGCTGACCGTGTTACACTTGCATTCCTCTGTGCAGCATATGACGAGGAAGAACTTGAGGGCGGAGATGTACGTACCGTCTTCAGATTCCATCCGGCACTTGCACCTGTTAAGATCGGTGTCCTTCCGCTTTCAAAGAAGCTCAATGAGGGCGCAGAAAAGATCTATGCAGAGCTAAGCAAATACTGGAACTGCGAATTCGATGACAGAGGCACTATAGGAAAGAGATATCGCCGTCAGGACGAGATCGGAACTCCGTACTGCATCACATACGATTTTGATTCTGAGACAGACGGATGTGTTACAGTACGTGAACGTGACTCAATGCAGCAGGTTAGAATTCCGATTGCAGAGCTTAGAACTTACTTCCAGGACAGGTTTCTGTTCTGATCTGACATTTAAATCAAAAGACCACACCAAAAGGATTTGATCCGGGTGTGGTCTTTTGATTTATTAATATATTTATATTTGACATCTTTAGTGATATAATAGCATTCGGAGAAAGTTGGATTTTAAAAAATTGGTAGTACGAAAGGATGGTATTACAAAGGTGTCAATTTTTAATATTATTACATTGTTAGGAGGCCTTGCCCTGTTCCTGTACGGAATGCGGGTCATGGGCGACGGGCTTAAAGAGGGATCGACGGATACGCTGAAGTCGGTTCTGGAAAAGGTGACCAATAATCCCATTAAGGGATTCCTGGTCGGTATGCTGATGACAGCCATCATACAGTCATCTACAGCAACCATAGTAATCACATCAGGTCTTGTCGGTGCAGGAATACTTACGCTTCATCAGTCGGTAGGTATAATACTGGGAGCTAATGTAGGAACTACTGTAACCGGTCAGATTATAAGACTTTTAGATATCAACACATCAGGAACATCATGGCTTAATGTATTCAAGCCGTCAACACTTGCTCCGGTAGCAGCAGTTATCGGCATAGTCTGCATCATGTTCCTTAACAACAGGAAGGCACATATCAAGACTATCGGAACTGTAGCCATGGGATTCGGTATTCTCTTTACAGGTCTTCTGACGATGACGGGAGCTGTTGAACCTCTTTCAAAGGATCCGGCATTCACTTCGTTGTTTGTAAAATTCGGAGACAATCCGTTCCTGGCATATCTTGTAGGTGTGGCAGTTGCATTCATACTTCAGTCATCATCTGCTACCATCGGTATACTTCAGGCGTTTTCAATCACCGGTGCACTGACATTCAAAGCTACATATCCGATTATTATCGGTGTTTATCTGGGAGATTGCGTTACAACTGCCATGGTATGTTCGATAGGTGCAAAAGCCGATGCAAAGAGAACCGGAGCCATCCATATTATGTTTAACCTGTGTGAGACCGTGCTGGTATTTTTAGGTGTCACGATTCTTCATAAAGCGGGAGCACTTGACGGAATATGGAATGCAACTATGAATTCCGGTATGATTGCCAATACTCATACAATATTCAATCTGTCGTGTGCACTGCTTCTTATGCCGCTTGCGGGAGTATATGAGAAGCTTTCACTTAAAATCATCCCTGATGATAAGAAGATAGGAACAAGCATCGACTCCGAGCTGGCGATGCTTGATACAAAGCTGTATGCATCTCCGGCACTTGCTCTGAATTCTGCAAAAAACGCAATCACGACTATGGCAAAGCTTGCTCAGGAGGCAGTAATAAATGCTATGAACAACTTTGATGAGTTCAATCAGGAAGCCATAGATATCATAAATGAGAATGAGATTAGTATCGACAGGCTTGCAGACGCTGTTGACAATTATCTTGTCGGATTAAGCACTCATGTTCCGGACGGTAAAAACAGCGAGATACTGAATTATTATATGCAGTGCTTCAGTGAATTCGAGAGAATAGGAGATCACGCGGTCAATCTTACGGAAAATGCATCTGATCTTCATTCCAACGGAGCACAGTTCACCCCGCAGGCAAAGAATGAACTGCTGGTTGTATCCAGCGCATTGAGGGATATCCTTACCAATGCCAATGCGGCATTCAGCGATATGGATTTTGGGGCTGCAAGAAGAGTCGAACCGGTTGAAGAGGTTGTTGATGATCTTGTTGCAACGCTCAGGGGAAATCATACCCGCAGACTTCGTGAGGGAAGATGCAATATGTACTCCGGGCTTGAATTCCTTGACGTTCTGGTAAATGTTGAACGTGTTGCGGATCAGTGTTCAAACATAGGAGTATATACACTCGGCCTTACAGATGAACATATTCATACATCACATCACGATTACATCCATGAGCTCCATCAGGGAAATGATGAATTTTTCAATGAAGAATACAAAACCAAGCATGAGTATTATTTCAATGCTCTTGGTATGGCGGAGAATACAAGATAATGAATTGTGACACATGTACGTACTTTGCATGGGATGAAGAGTACGAGGAATACTTCTGTGAAGTCGATATGGATGAAGACGAGGTATACCGTCTTCAGATGAATCATTATAAGGAATGTCCGTTTTACAGAAACGGAGACGAATATAAAGTTGTAAAACATCAAATGTAGCCTGAAAAGGCTACACTTTTTTTGCAGTTTTTGTTATAATTTTATCAAATGGCAGAAGGAAACAAAACCGGAAACCAGCTTGAACAGGCGCAGGAAATTGCGACTGATATTTTGGTACTTTCAAGGAATCAGCTTCTTGTGAATCTTCGGTTTCTTGACCGTGCCATAGCCGGTATAAGGTTTGTATCCGATCTGGAAGTAACATTTGCTGCTGACGGGAGAAACATATATTACAGTCCATGGTTTGTTCTTAATCTGTATCAGACGGAGCAGACTGTAGTATGCAGAAATATGCTTCACAGTATCCTGCACTGCGTATTCAGACATCCCTTTGTCGGTAAAGAAATAGAGAAAAATGCCTGGAATCTGGCATGTGATATTGCAGTGGAGGCTGTTATCAATGAACTGAATCTTCCTGTATTGTCATGCAGACGTGCCGGTGCACAGAAGGCCCTTACAGAAGTTATTAAGGAAGATATTCCGGTTATGACGGCTGAACGGATTTACCACTGGCTCTTAGAGAAGAAACCCGAAGACAGAGAGATGATTGAGAGCAGAGTTCCGTTTACGGGAGATGATCACAGCGCATGGTATGGCAGCGGAGCTTCCGGACGCGCTGTTGATATGGATGTCGATCTGGAAAAACTGTGGGAAGACATATCCAGAAGGATGGAAACAGAACTTGAGGTTGTGCTGGGAGAAGAAAATGCACTCACGCAGAGCCTCAGGGATATCAACCGAACCAGACACGATTACACGGAGTTTCTGAAACATTTCGGTGTTCATGGTGAGATAATGAAGCTCTCTGACGAGGAGTTTGATAACAACTATTATACATACGGACTGGAACTGTACGGAAACATACCGCTTATTGAACCTCTGGAATACAGAGATCAGAATAAAATCCGGGATTTTGTAATTGCCATAGATACATCTGGAAGTGTCGAAGGAGAAGTGGTTCAGAAATTTGTGCAGCATACTCACGATATTCTGGCAAAACAGGAGAACTTTTATACCAAGGTCAATATGTATATTATCCAGTGTGATGACAGGATAAGAGATGCTGTCTGCATAACGGACAAGGATGACTTTGATAATTATATCCGGGATATGGAAATCAAGGGACTGGGAGAAACAGATTTTCGTCCGGTGTTTGAATATGTTGATGAACTTATTGCAGAGAGGAAACTGACAGACCTCAGAGGACTTTTATATTTTACGGACGGAAAAGGAATCTTCCCGGGAGAAAAGCCTGATTATGATGTTGCTTTTATTATACATGACGATGGACTTTCGGATGTGTGGACCCCGGACTGGGCTATGAAACTGTATCTTGCAGAGGATGATATATTGGATGATCGTTTCGGAAGATAAAATTACAGACGGAATAAGGATTACGGAAGGTGCCTATGCACAGGATGAGAACATAGATGAAGTTATTGTGCCGGAGGGAGTAGAAGATATAGGAGAGGTGGCTTTTTTCGGATGTATGAACCTGCGCAGTGTTATCCTCCCGAAGAGTCTGAAAATCATACGCGAGGAGGCATTCGGAGAGAGTGGAATCGAAAAGGTTTTTATTCCTGAAGGTGTGAAGACGATAGCTGAAAAAGCATTCTTCTCATGTCCGAATCTTAAATATATTGAGATACCGGGAGAGAATACAGTTATTGAGACAGATGCTTTCGGTGATTGCAGGAAACTGCTGGAGGGATTTGTGGCAAGGGGATATCCTGAGAAATACAATCCTCCGGAGGAATTGTTTTATACACTTCTATGGTGCACATGCCCGGAGAAACATACCGCGGAGACATGTGAACATGCGGAAAGATATATCAGGACAAATGAAGAACTCATAATGGAGAGGATATTCAAGCTGAACAATGCAGCAGCACTGAGCGGGGTATCAAAAAGAAAGCTTCTGAGGCAGGAAAATATCAGCAGATACGTTACAATGGCGAATGAAAACAACAGTACGGAACTCGTTGCACTTCTGCTGGCAGCGTCAGATAACAGAAGCGGCGTAGGAGAATTTGAACTATGAATATAGCCGAAGCAAAAGAACAGGTATTCAATACGATAAAAGCATATTTTGTGCGTGATGAATATGGTAATTATGTCATGAATCCGGAACAGCAGAGACCCTTGTTTCTCATGGGTCCTCCGGGGATAGGCAAGACGGCAATAGTGAAGCAGGTCGCAGAAGAGATGGGTCTGGCACTTGTTTCGTATTCGATTACTCATCACACCAGACAGTCCGCATTGGGTTTGCCTAAAATAGTGCATAAAAGCTATGACGGTGATGAATATGAAGTTTCGGAATATACTATGAGCGAGATTATATCATCCGTATATGACTGTATAGAGACAAGCGGATCCAGAGAAGGAATCCTGTTTTTAGATGAAGTTAACTGTGCATCGGAAACGCTTACTCCGACTATGCTTCAGTTTCTTCAGTTTAAGACGTTCGGAAGGCATAAGGTTCCTGACGGGTGGATCGTGGTTACAGCGGGAAATCCGATTGCATACAATCGCAGTGCGAGGGAATTTGACATTGTTACATGGGACAGGCTTAAACGGGTAGATATTGAGCCTGACTATGATGCATGGAAGGTATATGCATATAAACACGGGGTTCATGCGGCTATCCTGACATATCTGGATGTAAGGAAAGAGTACTTCTATAAGATAGAGGAGACGGTTGACGGAAAGAGATTCGTAACAGTCAGAGGATGGACTGATCTCAGTGATATCATAAAGATATATGAAGAAAATGATATCACGGTGGACAGAAAGCTTATAGAACAGTACATACAGAATCCGGACATAGCCGGGGATTTTGCAATTTATTATGATCTGTTCAAAAAATATAAATCGGATTATAAGCTTGATGAGATTCTTGCCGGGAAGGCACCGGAAGAAATCATCGAAAGAGCAAAGAATGCAGGATTTGATGAAAGATTGAGTCTGCTGGGACTTCTTCTTGATAAGGTCAATTCAGAGATATCATCTGTGATTAAACAGGAGGATATCATAACGGAATTGCTGAAAGTCTTAAAAGAGGTTAAAAATGGAAAAGATATCAGTAAGGCCGCAGAGGATGAAGAACTGCTTTATCATCGGTTCAGAAAGATGGGAGTACTTTCGGCGGAAAACAGAGACAGATATGAAGCGGTACTCAAGTTCCTGAACAGTCACATCACATCTCAGTCAGGATTTGAAGCAGTCAAATCAGATTATGATCTGATGGTGAAAAAAATGAAGACAGAAGCTTCATCTGCAGGCAGCAAGCTTGATAATATGTTTGCTTTTGTTCAGGAAGTATGGGGTGACGGTCAGGAGATGCTGATACTTGTCACGGAACTTACTATAGGATATTATTCATCAAGATTCATAGCGAGATATGGATGCGATGAGTATTATAAACATAATGAATCACTAAAGTTTTATGAAAGAAAAATTGAGATATTAAAGAAAGGAGAGGCTTTATGGCAACAAAGTACGATGTAGTAGTTGTTGGAGCCGGAAATGCCGGAATCAGTGCTGCGGTCAAGGCTGTATGTGAAGGCAAGAAGACATTGTTAATTGATCAGCATAATCTTCCGGGTGGCTGTGCTTCCAGCTTCAGGAGAGGAAGGTTTGAATTTGACCCGAGTGTTCATGAAATCTGTGACTTCGGTCCGGATGACAATAAGGGGCATGTCAGACGTATGATGGAGAGAAACGGTATCAATGTTGACTGGATTACTGTTCCGGATTGCTATCGCTGTATTTCCAGGTATTCCGACGGATCACCTATGGATATTTCAATGCCTACGGGAAGAGAAGCTTTCATAGACAAGATGGAGGAATATGTTCCGGGAACAAGAGAGAAGATGAATACTCTTTTCGATCTGTTCGAGGAAGTAAGAGCTGCAGTAGAGTATATGAATGACGGAACACCGAATGGCTCTAAGTATATGCAGGAGCATTTTCCGAATACTCTCAGAACATGCGGC
>JAGHSD010000047.1 GCA_018066045.1 Candidatus Darwinimomas equi
CTTTTATATACATCCATTGATAATTTATTATCATATTTGTCAGTCTATGATAAACCTATCAATCCAAAGGAGGATTCCCGATATGATAGGTGAACAGATTAAACATCTCAGAGAAAATACCGGAATATCACAGGCAGAACTTGCACGAAAACTTTCAACCACTCGCGCTTCTGTAAATGCTTGGGAATCCGGATTATCCGCTCCTACAGCAATATACCTCATAGAGCTCTCAAAGCTGTTTCACGTATCTACGGATTATCTCCTTGGAATAGATGATTCAGAAAGGATTTCGTTAGCCGGATTGAGTAAGGATGAGATAAAGATTATTTATAAGCTGTTGGAATACTTTGATAAGAATAAAGAATCAAAATCGATTGGACATAAATATCGCTAGTATCGTCGTCGTATGCTATGCTTCCATGCAAAGCATGCGACATGAAGCTCGAATCCACTCACTTCGTTCGTTTCTTCTCGCTCACGAGCTTCGTCGTATATCAAGAAATAAGCAGATGGTACCTTGAGCAAGCTCAATACCATCTGCTTATTTCTTGTTGCATGTCTCATGCTTTACCTGGAAGCTAGCACCGGGACTCGGACCCGGGACCTCCTCACTACCAATGAGGTGCGCTACCGCCTGTGCCATGCTAGCGTTGTGCTGTTTGTTTTCAAACAACGAGAATATCTTACCACAAATTACTGTCTCTGTCTAACTATTTCGTACATCAGGACGCCTGCTGCGACTGATGCATTCAGCGAATCTATATCTCCCTTCATCGGAATCGATGCAGTGAAATCGCAGGTTTTCCTCACCAGTTCTCCGACTCCGTCTCCTTCGCTTCCGACCACCAGACCGATGGGGCCCTTCAGATTGCATTTATACATGGATTCCCCGTCCATATCGGCACAGACAAACCACAGACCTTCCTTCTTCAGTTCCTCCATCGTCTTTGCGATGTTTGTAACTTTTGCGACCGGTGTATAGTTCAGTGCACCTGCTGATGTTCTTGCAACAACTGCTGTCAGCCCCACTGCCCTGTGCTTCGGAATGATAACCCCGTGTGCACCCGCCTGATTTGCCGTCCTGATTATCGCACCTAAATTATGCGGATCCTCGATACCATCAAGAAGTATGATAAACGGATCCTCACCCTTGTCTCTTGCCTTCTGAAGTATATCCTCAACCGTTGAGTATTCATATGCAGCCGAGACCGCAATGACGCCCTGATGCTTTTTCGTCTCGCTCATCTCATCCAGTCTCTGTGATGAAATAAAGTTCACGATGCAGTCATGTTTTTTTGCTTCCCGTAAAATATTCTGAAGGGGACCGTCATGGCTCCCCTCCTGAATATACAGCTTATCAATTATCTTCCCGGACCGAAATGCCTCCAGCACCGCGTTTCGTCCTTCAATTCTGTTTTCGTTCATATTTATGATTTCCTGTAAAATGCTGCCGTCCCGCCGCGTCCTGTCATGATACGCTCAGTCTTCCACACTGTATCTGACCAGTTCATGTATCCTGTCCATATCGCCTTTCAGATAAAGCCATCCGATAAGAGCTTCGAATCCGGTTGATTTGCGATATGCGACCACATCCTGATTCTTCGGTGCGGCGTGAGCATTTGCATTTCTCCCCCGCTTGTATATCGCAATCTCCTCATCCGTCAGCAGACCTTCTATCTTCATCATAAGATCCGCCTGCGCTCCGGCATTTACATACTTCGTGCTTTCCCTGTGAAGCTTATCCACCTGACGGTTGCCCTTCTCAAGAACTCTTTTGCGCACTATCAGTTCATATACCGCATCGCCCAGATAGGCCAGTGCAAGGGGTGAATACTGTGCAGGATCCGCACATGCATTTTTTATGCTCTCTCCCATTTAACTCCTTCACGTGTATCTTTAAGAACTATTCCCATTGCAAGAAGTTTGTCTCGGATCTCGTCTGCTTTTGCAAAGTCTTTGTTCTTACGTGCTTCCTGACGCTGTGCTATCATTGCCTCTATGTCCGCATCCAGAGATTCTTCTTTCTTCCCTGTGATGATTCCGAGGATATAGCAAAATCTGTTCATCAGTTCATATGCTGCCCTGACGGTTTCCTTACCCGTCTGTCCGGTGATCTCTACATTAACGACCTTAACCATCTCAAACAACGCACTTATGGCATCGGCTGTGTTGAAATCATCTTCCATGGCAGCTTCGTATTTTTTCTTAAGTTCATCAAGCTTATCAAGAACTGCCTGATCAGCTCCGCCCTCCGGTGCATTTTCTTCAAGTTCCGCAAGTCTCTGAACAGCCGTTACTATTCTTGAAAGCCCGTTCTTGGCAGCTTCCATAAGGTCAGCCGAGAAATTCAGCGGGCTGCGGTAATGTGCCGAGAGCATGAAGAAACGAAGTACCTGAAGATCGTATTTCTCACTGATGTCCCTTACTGTAAAGAAGTTTCCGAGTGACTTGCTCATCTTCTTGTTATCGATATTCAGGAATGCATTGTGCATCCAGTAATTTGAAAATGTTTTTCCGGATGCAGCTTCTGACTGTGCAATCTCATTCTCATGATGCGGGAATATCAGATCCTCGCCGCCGCCGTGAATATCGATCTGCTCACCGAGATATTTCTTACTCATAACCGAACACTCGATATGCCAGCCCGGACGTCCTTCACACCACGGTGATACCCAGTACGGCTCTCCTTCTTTCTTGGGTTTCCAGAGAACGAAATCGTTCGGATCCTCTTTATCTTCTTCACCCGTAACCTTGATCTCACGGAATCCGCTCATAAGCGCATCCATATCCTTGTGTGAAAGTTTGCCGTATTCTTTGAATGATTTTACACGGAAATAAACTGTTCCGTCTTTTCCGACATAAGCATGACCCTTGTCGATAAGCGTACTGATCATCTCGATCATTCCGTCGATCTCTTCCGTTGCCTTCGGATGTGTCGTGGCCGGACGGATATTCATGCCTTCCATGTCTTTCCTGCACTCTGCAATAAAGCGTTCGGAGATGACCTCCGAAGGAACTCCTTCCTCGTTGGCTGCCTTGATGATCTTATCGTCTACATCCGTAAAATTCGAGACGAAATTAACATCATATCCTTTGTACTCAAAATACCTTCTTACCGTATCAAAGAAGATCATCGGCCTTGCATTTCCGATATGAATAAAGTTATAAACCGTAGGTCCGCAGACATACATCTTTACCTTGCCTTCTTCGAGCGGTTTGATTTCTTCTTTACTGAGTGTAAGTGTATTATATATTTTCATTAGTAATCTCTCCTGTGTTATTTTTTATCTGTTCTGTCTATCAAACACACAGCAGCGGCGGAGATGCCTTCTCCTCTTCCCGTAAATCCCAGGCCTTCCTCTGTGGTTGCCTTGACGCTTACGCAGCTGACATCAATCTGCAGCGCATCTGCTATGTTTATTCTCATCTTTTCAATGTAATCTGCCATTTTGGGCCGCTGCGCAATGATGGTCGAATCGATATTGACTACCGAGTAACCTGCATCCCGCAGCTTCATACAGGTGCAGCGCAGAAGTTCCATGCTGGAAATCTCCTCATACTTCGGATCGGTATCCGGAAAGTGCTTTCCTATGTCTCCGAGAGCGGCAGCTCCAAGCATTGCATCCATAATTGCGTGTAATAAAACATCGGCGTCCGAGTGCCCGAGAAGTCCCTTCTCGCATGGGATCCCGACTCCGCCGATGATACATTTTCTGCCCTCTGTGAGCTTATGAACATCATAACCTTGTCCAATTCTCATATAATGATTCTTATTCCTTTTCTTACACAGTGTACTTCGGTATCGGAATACAATCCGAGTACTTCTCCGTCCGTATGCACACATGCCGGCTTATCCAGATGGATCTTTATACTCCGGCAGTCATATGCGCGTACACCGTTGTATTTCAGATGATTGCCGCCAAGTCCTGCGGCAAGGATCTTTGTGAATTCCAGTTTGCTCTTTGTATGCATGATGCATACATTCAGTATTCCGTCCTGACAGTCAGCCTGCGGAGCAAACTTTCTTCCTCCCCCCTCTGTAATATGATTATGGGATGAGATAAAAACTATATCGTTGAATTCAGCCCTGCGGTCTCCGTCCATCTCTATGTATCCGCGCACCGGTTCGATCTTCAGTATATCGAGCGCACCCAGAAGTATGTACGTTTCTTTCCGCAAAGCTTTTTTTGCCCAGCCTCCGTCTTCTTTGCTCTCCTCGATGGAACGGCATACCTGAGCATCGTATCCGATTCCCGTACTGACTGCAAAACGCCGGTTAATAACCGCATCCGTTCCTGCTGTCAGGACACCATAATCCATCTCAAGAATATTCTTTCTTGCAAGAACTGTTTCAAGAGCCTTGACAACATTCATATTCAACTTAAGTCCCCTTGCCAGATCATTTCCGGAGCCTGTAGGGATATACCCCAGGGTCAGTCTGTCGGAAATATTCGCTCCGTTAAGGACTTCGTTGAATGTTCCGTCTCCGCCTACCGGTACAAGCGTGATGTCATCATCATCGCTGTTGGTGATCTGCCTTGAAAATTCAATGGCATCTCCCGGTCCGGTAGTCAGAAAAACTTTATAATCAATTTTCTTTTCCTGCAGACGGAGCTCGGCCTGTTTCCATACCTGGTAGCCTTTAGCTCCGCCTGAGTTTGGATTTACGATAAAATACAGCATTTATACTTTATACCAGATCTGTATCAATGGCTTCGTCTACTATATCCTGTGCTTCGTTAACGGATCCTTCTGTCTCTTCTGCTGCTGTCCTGGTGTCAAGCTTGACTCCGCGGTATCTCTTCATGCCTGTACCTGCCGGGATAAGCTTACCGATGATTACGTTCTCCTTAAGTCCTGACAGATGGTCAATCTTTCCGTTGATTGCTGCTTCTGTAAGAACCTTTGTTGTCTCCTGGAATGATGCAGCACTGAGGAATGAATCCGTAGCAAGTGATGCCTTTGTAATTCCAAGAAGTATCTGTGTTCCGGCTGCCTGCTCTTTGCCTTCTTCTTCAAGCTTTTCATTGATCATATTGAAATCATGAATATCCATCGAAATACCCGGAAGAAGATCCGAAGCGCCTGCTTCCTCAACTCTTATCTTTCTGAGCATCTGACGTACGATAACTTCGATATGCTTATCATTGATCTCAACACCCTGAAGACGGTATACACGCTGAACCTCACGAAGCATATAGTCCTGAACAGCTCTTACACCCTTTATCTTAAGGATATCATGCGGGTTTACGCTGCCTTCTGTAAGCTCGTCACCTGCTTCGATAACCTGTCCGTCCGCAACCTTGATTCTTGATCCGTAAGGAATGAGGTATGTCTTGGCATTTCCTTCCTCGGAATCCGTTACGGTAATCTCTCTCTTCTTCTTTGAGTCTTTGATCTCAACTACACCCTTTATATCAGAAATGATAGCAAGACCCTTCGGCTTACGTGCCTCGAAAAGCTCCTCGACACGGGGAAGACCCTGAGTGATATCTCCGCCGGCAACACCTCCGGTATGGAATGTTCTCATAGTAAGCTGTGTACCCGGCTCTCCGATTGACTGAGCTGCGATGATACCTACAGCCTCTCCGACCTGAACTGCCTGACCTGTTGCCATGTTTGCACCGTAGCACTTTGAACAGATACCGTTACCGCATCTGCAGGTAAGGATGGTTCTGATCTTTACGGTGTTGCGTCCGAGCTTGTCAAGAACCTTCATGACTGCTTCCGCACGCTGAGGTGTAACCATATGGTTGGCTGCTGCCACAACCTCTCCCGTATCAGGATCAACTATATCTTCAGCGATGTATCTTCCTGTGATACGCTCCTTAAGTGTCTCTATGGTTTCCTTACCGTCCGAGAATCCCTTGATCTCCATGAACGGAATCTTGTCTCTTCCTTCAGAGCAGTCTCTTTCACGAACGATAAGTTCCTGAGATACATCAACAAGACGACGTGTCAGATAACCTGAATCGGCTGTACGAAGAGCCGTATCCGAAAGTCCCTTACGGGCACCGTGTGCCGAGATGAAATACTCCAGAACATCAAGACCTTCACGGAAGTTGGACTTGATAGGAAGCTCGATAGTATGGCCGGTTGTATCAGCCATAAGTCCACGCATACCTGCAAGCTGCTTGATCTGCTTGTCAGAACCACGGGCTCCCGAATCAGCCATCATGAAGATGTTGTTGTACTCATCAAGTCCTGAAAGAAGGTCATGTGTCAGCTGATCATCAGTCTTCTTCCATGTCTCGATAACTTCCTTATATCTCTCGTCTTCTGTAATAAGACCTCTTCTGTAGTTTCTTGCGATCTTGTCAACCGTCTCCTGTGCCTCTGCCATAAGAGTCTTCTTTGACTCCGGTACGGTCATATCGGAAATAGAAACTGTCATAGAAGCAAGTGTTGAATACTTGTATCCGATAGCCTTGATAAGATCAAGAACCTCTGCTGTCTTTGAAAGGCCGTGAACATTGATAACCTTCTCAAGTATCTGCTTGCACTGTTTTTTCTTTACGAGGAAGTCGATCTCCGGAACGAGCTCATTGCCCTTTACGGTTCTGTCTACAAATCCTAAATCCTGCGGGATAATCTCGTTGAACAGAATTCTTCCTACTGTAATCTCAACGATCTTGGAAATATCATTACCGTCCGTATCTTTTCCGTACAGTCTTACGCTGATCGGAGTATGAAGTGAGATAATATTCTCCTCTTTTGCATGGATAGCTGCGTTAACGCTCTCATAGTATCTCTTGGGACACTTGTTGTTTGAATTCTCAGCCTCTTCCTTGCTTAACGGCGCACCTGTTTCCTTATCAATATAATCTCCGTCCTTTACTCTCTTCTGTGTCAGATAGTAAATTCCGAGAACCATATCCTGTGAAGGAACTGCTACAGGACCTCCGTCCGAAGGCTTAAGCAGGTTGTTCGGAGACAGAAGCAGGAATCTGCACTCTGCCTGTGCCTCTACTGAAAGAGGAAGATGAACAGCCATCTGGTCTCCGTCGAAGTCGGCGTTGAATGCCGTACATACCAGCGGATGAAGCTTGATTGCCTTACCTTCTA
>JAGHSD010000120.1 GCA_018066045.1 Candidatus Darwinimomas equi
CCGGACATGTCAACTGCAGTCTTGCTTTCTGCGCACCTTTAAGTGCATTCCATGTCTCATCAATATTATTTTTTTCAGGAGCTACAGCTGCCGCAATAGTACTTGTCTTAACAATCTGTGCAAAAGACTTTAAACATAGAGCATCCGCTTTATTGCCGCTTAACTGATCAGCCTCTATCACATCAACACCTAATTTATCCAGAAGCTTTGCAAGTTCCAGCTTTTCTTTGAATGTAAGCTGATTGCTGCTTTTTAACTTCAATGTGATATCACTGACCCTGATTGTCCTCATTTGCTTATCTCCTTGCATAATCAAAATACGTTACAAAAAAAAACAGGGCCCCGGCGTTTGCCAAAGCCCTAATTTGCTTTTTTCATTCCTTATATCCATGCTGCACGGAATGTTTTATTTTGCTAAATTATCGCATCGACAAAACGCCATCGTATTCACACCCACGAGTAGAATGCTAACGATGACGAGGATAATAGCGATAATTATGTTTGCAGAATTAAACATTTCCATTATTCCCTTCAACTATTGTTGATTTTACTACCACTGTATATAATTGTCAATTTTCGATGATATTTTTGTGTATATTGCACATAATTTATCCTTTTACTTCTCTAATCATCATTGCAATTATGGGAACTATAAGGAATTTACTACGTTCACGGATGTCCCGGCAATATATTTTCTTATATTATCAAATGCTATTTCTTCTTTTTTTCACCACCATGTCTGTTCAATATCAGAATGACAACAAAAAGTATGAGAGCCAGAACGGTGAGAATCACAATAGTTGTGGCTCCCGGGCTTCTGATCTGGTCAATGCCGATTTCTGCGTATCTGACTTTGCGTCCCTTAGACTTTGCCATATCTTCGGTAATCGTGCCGAGAGACTCTATATAGTTCCTGAAAGCTACCCATTCTTTAATTTCCTGCCCGTCTTTGTTTTTAAGAACCGCCGTATACATGTCTTCAATAGGTGTGCCGTCCGCGTTCTTAGGAACGATAGTCAGGATATTATTCGTAAGGCCGTTGAGCATGCCGAGCATATTGGCGGCGTACATGTTGCAGGAAACCTTGTAGAGTTTTTTGTTGTCAATCTCTTCTCTTGTTCCGTCGGGACGGACGATATGTATGTCAGTCACCCGGTCGAGGAGCATTCGATCTTCGTTGAATCTGTATTCGAGACCTGAGTAGCTCATTTTAATGTAGCTTACCATCGGACCGGCTGAAGCATCAAGTTCGACAAAGAGCTTCAGTTCTGCACCGGTGATGTATGCACCTATCAGCGGATGGCCTGCCGAGCCGTCCGAGCCTGCACCAAGTGAACATATCTCAAATGCATCCGACAGTTTTACCGGACCTTTCATTATCGTACCGCGAATCGTGCCGAGCCCGACAAGAGCTACATCGATGTCATTGATTCCGTTTGCCCTTGCTTCGTACATATAGGAATCGGCAATGAGGTTGCCGATGTTGAACTCTTCGTGAAGCTTCTGCATCTCGTCAAGGGAAATAAAATCCGCTTCCGAAAATGCAATGATATCGTCAGGGTGACCTCCTCCGGCGTATTTCTTAAGGTATGTGTCGGTAATATTCTGCTTGTATTTTTTCAGTTCCTCTCTGATCGTCGGATCTTCCGGAACGGTCTCGTCTATGGGAAGAAGCTTGTAGTTTACAAGATGGACTTTTTGTCTGTCGGCTTCAGCAATTTCAGTCTCAGAATCAATGTTGATTTCAAGATCTATGAGTCCGAGGTTCTGAAGATAGCAGCCTGAGGAGCCGAGAATCGTATCGTTTATTGTAAGAGCTTCAGGATAGGCTGTATGGCTGTGTCCGCTGATGAGGACATCGATGCCGGGTACTTTCTTAATGAGTTCAACATCTTCTCCGTCTCCGCTGCCGTCGGTTCCCGAATGAGAAAGGCAGATAATGACATCTGCTTTATCACCGATTTCACTGACGGTTTTCTGTGCGGCTTCGATATAATCGTTCCATTTCTGGCCGCTGGTAGGTGCACATTCGAGACTGTCGATTCCTTCAAGGCCGAAGAAAGCGACGCGGATGCCGTTTACTTCTTTTATTACATACGGCTGAACACCGTAGGCTTCCATTGACATTTTGAGTGCCTGCTGTTCGGGGGTAAGCTGTCCGGCAAAGTCGATGTTGCTCTGCACTATCTCCGGGAGTCGGGTGCCTTCTTCGTCTGCGAGACGTCGCGCGCTGTCTAAACTTTGAGCAAGGCCATAGCCTCCAAGGTCGAATTCATGATTTCCGAAGGTCGTGACATCATAGCCGAGCCTTCCGAGCATTCGAAGTTCGTAGGCATTTTCGGTAAACCCTGTCTGATAGTGTACCCATCGAGTAATCTCCTCCATCGACAATCAGCGTACTGTCAGTGCGGTTTTCATTAATCAGATTTGCTAATTTGGCGGCGCCTCCATAGGATTGCTTCTTACCTCCGATAATACCGATAGTCGGATCAAGGTATGAGTGCATGTCATGCGTAAAAAGGATGCGCAGTTCTTTCGCCTGTACGGGGGCTGCGCTTAAAAGTGTGATCATCATTGCAATTATAAAAATTTTAAGAAGTTTCCATCTCATCATCAGGTTTATAATAGTGAAGTATATAGCCTTGTATAGTTCATTTCCGCATATATCGTGCATTCTTATAGGTTCCGACCTTTGTTATCTTGCTTTCTTTAATCAGTCTGCTAAGAACAAGCTCAATGGTTTTTATACTGATATCCGGTACTTTTTCGGCAATGTCCTGCTTTGATACCGGAACAATGGCATTTAGCAGGATGCTCTCGACCCGTTCGGATTTTTTAGCTTTCTTTAAGGATATCTCCACGAACGATTCGTCCAGAGATTTGAAGCATCTGTACATTATCTGAAGAAAATTGACTATGAAAGGGATATAATCATTTTTTTCCTCATGCCAGAAATCAGATGATTGTTCCAATGCAGCATAATAACTTTCCTTATAAGTATTGACCTGTCCCTCGAAAGATATGTACCTGACAATATCGTATCCGAAGCTGTATAACAGCATAACAGTGAGGAGTCTTGACACTCTTCCGTTTCCATCAGCGAAAGGATGTATGCATAAGAAATCCAGGATGAAACATGGAATCAGCAACAGAGGAGGAATCTCCGAATCCTGCCTTGCTTCATAAAATGACAGAAGCAGCTGCTCCATTGCCTTATTGGTTTCATCTGCACTTACCGGCTTAAATCTGATCCGACGTGATCCGTCCGGACTATATTCCATTATGTAGTTGCCTGTTTTTTTATATTTACCCGCAGAATCATTGTTTGTATGTTCTTCAATCATTTTATGGAACATGCATATGGTGTCTTCCCTGATATCAAGGTTATCATGCTCTGTATGAATCAGATTCAGGGCATCTTTATAACCTGATATTTCTATCTCGTCATGTGTTTCAGGTGTGGCTCCTTCAACGAGATCGCGTATTCTTGAATCTGTGGTTACGATGCCTTCAATGGCGTTGCTTCCCTTTACTGACTCAATGACTGCTTTTTTTCGCAGAATCTCGAAGGTGTCGCCGTACTGAAGCTTCCGGAATTCTTCCTTGCTCCTTAAATCTGCTATTATGTCTGTCAGACCGACTATATTTCCCGGGATGGCTTCCTTCAGAAAGGAATAATCAAAAGTACGCATAGTATCCTCTTATGATAAAATTTACAACCTAAATTTTATCATTATTTAGGTAGTAAATCAACTGTGCCCATGTCGCGGTTGAGCAATTGTCGCGTGCCATGCGCAAATTTTCAAGCTTCTGTTAATGCTTCCTCAAATTTCTTTTTCAGCAGCTCGTATCTTGCCTTCTTCTCCTCAGATGCAAAATGCTCTTCCCTGAGCTGTTCGTGTTCAAAATCATAGACCAGTTTTTCATCACCGAACTGTTCACTGGTCAGGTCAAATACACATCCGTTTACCTCATTGAAGCAGTGGAAGCCTCCGTCAGGAAGCGGAACTCCGTATACCCTTCCTCCGAAAATATCCTGAATAAGAAATGATGAAATAGAGCATTGTCCCTCTGTGTAATTCTCCGTACTCCACTTGTCACGCAGTCTCGGAGCACAGGTTTCCATACTCCAGCATTTCAGTAGAACATCATACATATCCCTTGGATTTCTGATTCCCTTATAGCTTCCTCCGACCGGCGGGACATCCGCAGTCTTCCATCCGTAAAACTTATATGTCTTTTCTCCGTATGCCTTGCGGACTGCCTTTGCCAGCTGGTCGGCACACGATGTCGATTTAAATCCGCAGGTATTTCCCTTAAGCCTGCTTTCTATATCTTCTACTGTCCACCCTTCAAGAACCTTTGAGAGAGCTTTCAGATTTCCGTCACAGCCTCCGTCGAAATGAATACCATGAACCTTATTCCCGTCAAGATCAAAAGAGACCCTGCTTGAACATGTTCCCTGCGTTCTGTATGTAAAGTGCTCCATGTTAAACCCTCCCGGTTTATTACTGTTTATTAAAAATTATACCATCTTTTGCTCTTGGAAAGTTTCCATCAAATCCGTTTGTGTAAAGAATCATTCTGTCCAGTCTTCCAGTTTAAGATTTGGAACTTTACTGAATTCTTTAACATTGTGTGTGACCAGAATACCTTCTTCTGACAATACAATAGCGGCAATAAGCATATCATTAGGTCCTATCATTTTCCCTGATCGTTCGAGATATGCCCGAATATCACCATAGCACATCGCTGCTTTATCATCAAACCCCGTTATAGAAAAGGTGTTCATAAACTGTCGATATATCCGAATGGTTTTATCATAATCATAGCTTTTTTTTGCACCGTATTCTATTTCAGCAGTAACGATCGATGGAATTGAAATTCTCTGAGACGGGATTTTCAGAAAATGATTCTGAATTCCCGGATAAGCATTTTTAATAGAATAGAT
>JAGHSD010000132.1 GCA_018066045.1 Candidatus Darwinimomas equi
GAATAGATAATAATATTTGTATCTAAAAAATACCTCATAATATGATTTCCTCTCTATCCCATCTTATCTCCTCCGGTTCCTCATCCAATCCCATATCAATTCCTGCACCAAACAATTTAAAGAAATAGTCAGGATAGCTTTTAGCAGCATCAGATTCTATGTCCATATCAAGACTGCATGGAAAACGTTTTTTGAGAACTGCCTGCGTCATAAAGAGATTTAATGCAGTGGAAAGCGTCATTCCCATAGAATCAAATAGTGCTGTTGCTTTCTTCTTCAATTCTTCATCTGTTCGAAAAGTAACTGTCGTATTCATCAGCATTATGCCCCTTTCATCTTTTGTATTTACATTGTAACACAGCGTATTTAAATCGTAAAGTTTTTCTGAAAAGCCTGGAATACTTCTGTAGAACAATAGATCAAAACCGCCGGATCATACAATCCGACGGCTTATAAAACAAAACATCATACTTGCTGTTTCTACTTAAAACTGATTTTAAAAATCCGGCATTCTTCAATTCATCAGCATTTCTTTCTTCCGGATAATATATAACTATTATCTGTTCACTACATTTACAGGGTTTCCTGCGATATATTGTTTTATATTGTCTATCGTGATTTCAAATAATCTCCGTCTTGCCTCTACCGTTGCCCATGCAATATGTGGTGTGATAAAGCAGTTCGGTGCAGAAAGCAGGGGATTGTCATTTCGGATCGGCTCCGATGAAACCACATCCAGCGCTGCTGCCAGCATTTTGCCTGATTTAAGCGCGTCTGCTACATCTGCTTCATTCAGCACCTGACCCCTGGAAGTGTTTATCAGGATCACTCCGTCTTTCATCTTTTCAATGTTTTCATGGCGAATCAGTTCTCTGGTCTCATCACTCATCATGCAGTGAAGTGTAATAACATCCGATTCCTTCAGCAGCGTATCAAGATCAACAAAATCAACCGGAACCTCGACATCATTCTTTGGGTGAGGTGTGTATGCAAGTATCTTCATTCCAAGTCCGTTCGCTGCCTTTGCCACTGCCCTTCCGATGGTTCCGAATCCGATTATTCCAAGCGTTTTCCCCTGCAATTCCATCAGTTCATAATCCCAGAAGCTGAACGACCTGCTCTCAAACCACTTCCCCTCATGAACCTTTCCGTCATGATAACCGATGCGGTTGCATATCTCCAGAAGAAGTCCTATGGTATGCTGGCAGACAGACATCGTACTGTAGGACGGAACATTGCTGACTATGATACCCTTTTCTCTTGCATACTCTGTATCCACAACATTGTATCCTGTTGCCAGCACCTGTATCATCCTGAGTTTCGGGCAGGCATCCATGATTCTGCGGTTAATAACCACCTTATTGGTCAGAACTATTTCTGCATCTGCGATGAAATCAATAACAGTCCCTTCTGGTGTACTGTCACCGAATTCTGTCATATCATATTCACCGAACTTTTTCAGTTCGTCCCAGTCACTTCTTTTATATCCGATAGTATTTCCATCCAAAGCTGCGATTCTCATTTAATGTTCCCTCCTTTTTAATTTTATCATATTTTTGTACTCTGAGATAGACTCATGCTTCGCTTCATGCTCATCTTCCTTCATTCGCATTCCGCTTCGCTTCATGCTCATGTTTTTTGTGTCTCTAAAGGTTACTCTTAAGTAATCAGCTGCGGCTATGCCGCATTATAACAAAGGGAAAGAGTGGATTTACAAGCAAGCTTGCAATCCACTCTTTCCCTTTGTTATACGCTATCGCGCTTTGATTACTTAAGAGTAACCTTTGCTCCGACTTCTTCAAGTTTCTTCTTGATTTCCTCAGCCTCTGCCTTAGCAGCTGCTTCCTTAACCATCTTAGGAGCTCCGTCAACGAGATCCTTTGCTTCCTTAAGTCCAAGACCTGTGATTTCACGAACGACCTTGATAACCTTAACCTTCTCTGCTCCAACTTCTGTAAGTTCTACGTCGAACTCATCCTTCTCTTCTGCTGCCGGGCCAGCTGCCGGTCCTGCCATTACAACGCCTGCTGCTGCAGATACGCCAAACTCTTCCTCACATGCTTTTACAAGCTCATTAAGTTCAAGAACTGATAATTCCTTTATAGCATCGATAAACTCAGCTGTTGTTAACTTTGCCATGATTTATTCTCCTTTACGAAATTTAGATTGTTTTTGATAGTTTCATTCACAGAATAATTATTCTGCTGCCGGTGCTTCTGCAGATACTTCCTCTGCTGCAGGAGCTGCTTCACAGTTTGCTGCGCCGCCTTTTTCTGCGATCTGATTAAGCACACGTGCGAAGTTTGTAACAGGGCTCTTCATGCTGCCAAAGAGTCTTCCTAAAAGCTCGTCTCTTGAAGGGATAGTAGCGATAACCTGGATTGATTTCTCATCATAGAATTCGCCGCCTACGATACCGCCCTTAAGCTCAAGCTTGTCTGTCTTTGCATCCTTGGCAAAATTGTACAGAATACGTGCCGGTGCTGTCTCATCTGTTGAAGATACAGCAAGTGCTGTAGGTCCTTCAAGAAGCGGATTCAGCTGCTCATAATCTGTTCCCTGTGCTGCAAGCTTAATCATAGTGTTCTTATAAACCTTATATGTTACGCCTGCTTCTCTCAAGTTCTTACGAAGCTTTGTATCCTGTGCAACTGTAAGTCCGCGTGCGTCAACCAGTACGGCTCCCTTAGCGTCCTTAAGTGCAGCTGCGATTTCTTCTACAACCGGCTTCTTAAGTTCAACTTTAGAATTCTTCATGCCTTCCTCCTTATTTTTATAGTTTATTGAAGGCATTTACACGAATAAAAAACGCTGTCCTCACATCACATGAAGACAGCGGATTGAGATCATATATTCATTCCTCGGCTGGCGCTTACGCTTTAGACCTTTCGGTACCTGCTGTCTTCGGTAAATGCTTTTTAATTGTAACATGCGAGTCAGAATTTGTAAATCATAGAATACGCCTGCATGTTATATCTTACTTAGTTTGTAAGCTTTGCTGTATTGAGTTTGATTCCGGGGCCCATTGTTGAAGTAAGTACAACGCTCTTCATATATGTACCCTTCAGTGATGCCGGTTTAGCCTTGTTAAGTGCATCCATGATTGTCTGGAAGTTTTCAGCAAGCTTTGACTCCTCAAATGATGCTTTTCCAAGCGGAACATGAATAATGTTGCTCTTGTCAAGACGATACTCAACCTTACCGGCTTTAATGTCTGCAATGGCCTTTGTCAGATCCATTGTAACAGTGCCTGCCTTCGGGTTCGGCATAAGGCCTTTAGGACCAAGAACCTTACCAAGACGTCCTACAACGCCCATCATATCAGGTGTTGCAACTACTACATCGAAATCAAGCCATCCTTCATTCTGAATCTTCGGGATAAGCTCATCGCCGCCAACATAATCAGCACCTGCTGCCTGAGCCTCATCTACCTTTGCTCCCTTGGCAAATACAAGGATCTTAACTTTCTTACCTGTTCCGTTCGGAAGAACTACTGCGCCACGAATCTGCTGTTCTGCATGACGTCCGTCACATCCTGTACGAACATGTAACTCAATTGTCTCATCAAACTTCGCGCTGGATGTCTTCTTGAGAAGGGCGATTGCTTCTTCAGCATCATAGAAATTAGCGCGGTCTACAAGCTTTGCAGCTTCAAGAAATCTTTTTCCGTGTTTCATATCTATCTCCTCCCCTCTTATTCTTCCATGGTAACGCCCATAGAGCGTGCTGTACCTGCGATCATGCTCATAGCTGCCTCTACTGAAGCTGCATTGAGATCTTTCATCTTAAGCTCAGCTATCTTGCGGCAGTCTTCCTTTGAAAGAACTGCAACCTTTGTCTTGTTCGGAACGCCTGATCCCTTCTGGATCTTGCATGCCTTCTTGATAAGAACTGCTGCAGGCGGAGTCTTTGTAATGAAGCTGAATGATCTGTCTGCGTAAACAGTGATGACAACCGGGATTATCGTATCACCCTGATCAGCTGACTTTGCGTTGAACTGCTTTGTGAACTCAACGATGTTTACTCCGTGCTGGCCAAGTGCCGGTCCAACCGGCGGAGCCGGTGTTGCCTTGCCTGCAGGAATCTGTAACTTGATAAAACCAATAACTTTCTTTGCCATATCTTTCCTCCTGTGGTATTATCGGGAAACCCTCCCACTTTATTTACATAACATATCTTTACGATATGTCTGTACATTACACACAGTCGCGTCAGCGACGAATGACAGCACATTCAAATGTGCATATCAAAGCTTTCTTACATCAGAAAAGCCTAACTCTACCTTCGTTTCTCTACCGAACATCTCAACGTTCATGGATACTGTCTTCTTCTTCTCGTTAATTCCGGTAATAACACCTACCGTATCCTTCCATGCACCGGAAATAACACGTACAGTGTCACCCTCCGCAAAGTCGATAACGATCTTCTTTTCGTGAAGAACTGTTCCTTCCGGAACTCCGAATCCGAGTGCTACCATCTCTTCCGGTGACAGCGGTACCGGTTTGGAACCCGGTCCGACAAAGCCGGTAACTCCTCGGGTGTTTCTGATAACATACCATGTATCGTCATTCATGATCATGTTAACAAGCACATACCCGGGGAACATTTTCTTATCAGAGGTCTTCTCTACACCATTCTTGATTTCCGTAACCGCCTGCATAGGCACACTGACTTCAAAAATCTGATCCTGAAGTCCACGGTTTTCAATGGTTTTCTCGATGTCGACCTTGACTTTATTCTCATAGCCCGAATAAGTATGGGCTACATACCAATGCGCTTCTGCTGCCATAAAACCACCTGATTATTTAATAATAAGACCTAATCCAAGCTGGAATACCCAGTCAAGGAGTGCAATTATCAGACCAATTACAATAGAGAAGAAAATAACCGCGATAGTCTCTCGTGTCAATCTCTCCTTACCAGGCCATATAATCTTCTTGAATTCGTTAGCTACGCCTTTAAAGAAACCAGGCTTCTTAGCTGTTGTATTGTCAGCCATTACTTAGTCTCCTTATGCATTGTATGCTTCTTGCAGAATCTGCAATACTTCTTGGTTTCCATACGATCCGGATGTGCCTTTTTATCCTTTGTGATATCGTAGTTTCTCTGCTTGCACTCTGTACATGCAAGTGTGATCTTTGTACGCATTGTTGCTTCCTCCAAAAAAATCTTAATTACACAAAAACAAATTGCAAAAGTAAATCGAGCCGAAAAAAAAAAGACCCGAAATCAGTCGCTTAAGTATATTAACATAGATTAAAGAGCTCGTCAACTATTAAATATCCGACCCGATACAGACACAAATTGAGGCTGTTTTCAGCCCATATGAACACAATATCTTGCTGCAGGCCTCTATCGTAGCCCCTGTCGTATAAATATCATCAACAAGCATTACTTTTGAAATTTTATTCGAAATCACTTCAGTATTTACCGAAAATGCTTCTTCAAGATTCTTCAGCCGCTCTTCCGGGTCTAATTTTTTCATTGCTTCGGTGTGTTTCACGCGAAAGAGAATATCCGTCCTTACGGGTATCCCAAGCTCCTGTCCGATTACCTCTGCAATGAGCTCTGCCTGGTTATACCTTCTTGTTTTATACCTTGACGAATGAACCGGTACCGGTACCAGGCAGTCCGGAGCAACATCAGTGATATACTGTTCCAGACGGTACGCCATCATTTTACCGAAGAGTTCTGCATGCTCCCTGCAGTTTTTGTACTTTATTCCTACCATGCATTTTCTGGCGGTTTCATCATAGTTAAGCAATGCCCTGTTTACCATGTAAGTCTTGGGCATATGTGTGCAGTCATAACATAAATGCTGGCTGTATGTCAGAACCTGTTTCCCGCATTTTTCACACACCGGTGCGCGGACAAATGACAAACTGTCCAGACAGGATCTGCATATAAGCCGTCCCGCAGGTACTACTATCTCTCCGCATACCGGGCAGGTGCGCGGAAATATGCTGTCAGTAAAAGTATTAAGAATTGAATTCAATTAATCGTTCGCGAAGACCTGAGTATCTTTTCATTTCCTGTGTGTTTTCACACATCTCCCGGAAGCATTCCGGAATCCCAACCAGGGTCACGCATTTCTGCGCCCTGGTTACTGCTGTATATACGATATTCCTCGTCATCAGCATTCTGGGGCCCTGGTATACCGGTATCACAACTGCAGGATACTCACTGCCCTGTGATTTGTGAATGGTAACGGCATATGCCAGTTCAAGTTCGTTCATATCCGAAAAACCATATGTGGCAATTCTGCCCTCATCAAATTCCACACTGATTTCTTCTGCGAAGAGATTTACTTCACGGATGATCCCGATATCTCCGTTATATATTCCCTCTCCGTGTTTTACCGCATAGCCCCGGGAGTCTCTGATTTCCCATTCTATCCGGTAATTATTGCGTATCTGCATGACTTTGTCTCCTTCGCGCCAGATAACAGAATTCAATTCTTTTTCTGCCTTGTCTGCCGAAGAAGGATTCAGATATGACTGAAGTATTGAATTCAGTCTTTCCACTCCCAAAGCACCTTTTTTCATAGGGCTCATTACCTGAATATCTTCTATGTCTGCATCAACATAATCCGGAAGCTTATCTTTCACAAGTGTAAGCATTGCCGAAATAATGCTGTCCGGATCGTTACGTTTTACAAATACAAAATCCCTGCTTTGTTTTGCAATATCTATATCTTCTCCGCCTATCATTTTATGAGCATTGATGATAATATCGCTTTGCTCATCCTGTCTGTATATCCTGGTCAGCTTCATGACATCAAAGCATCCTGATGAAATAATATCTTTCAGTACATTTCCCGGACCCACCGACGGAAGCTGATTCATGTCTCCGACAAGTATCAGTTTGGTTCCAGGTACTATTGCTTTTAAAAGTGAATTCATGAGATAAGAATCCACCATACTCATCTCATCGATTATTACCACATCATATTCGAGAGGGCAGCTTTCATTTCTTGCAAACCGGGCTCCTTCATAGCCATCTCCCGTATATGCATCTCTGTCCGGATTTCCGTCCATATCGCCTGACACGGTTACTTCTAAAAGTCTGTGTATGGTACTTGCCTGATGACCGGTAGCTTCCTCCATTCTTTTTGCTGCGCGCCCTGTAGGTGCTGCGCAGGCAATTTCAAGGCCTTCCTTTTCATACTGCGTAATAAAGTTTTTGATATTGGTTGTTTTTCCCGTGCCCGGACCGCCCGTAATAATTTTCACCGGAACTGCGGCATTAATATCCGTAAGAAGTCTGGCAATATTCAACTCGGTATAATATGCGGATGCAGCATAGACATTCCCTTCTTTTATGATTACTCTTTTATCAAACTGCATATTATCGAGTATATCGGTTATAGGTCCGGCATCTTCTCCTAAAAGCTGTCTGCATGCATCGATAAGTTCTTCAGAAGGAAGATACATATGACCGTATCCGCCTGCCTGTGCCAGAACATATAAAATACCGCTCTTTATCCTGTATTCGGAGTCGGCTTTAAATCCCACCCGTCTTGCTATCTCATCGGCAATCTTAAATCCGATTCCTTCTATATCATCTGCAAGCTGATACGGATTGTTTTCGATAACAGAATAGATTTCCGTACCGTAAACTTTATATATTTTAAGTGCCATCTTCATGCTGAGTCCATATCCGGACAGGAACATCATGGCGCTGCGCATATCCTTTTTTTCTTCAACCTGTGCGCTTATCTCTATCGCCATGCGTTCTGATATTCCTTTGATTTCCGCAAGCCGTTCCGGTTCTTCTTCTATGATCCGTATAGTCTCTTCACCGAACTTCCGGATAATTTTAGAAGTTAGTCCCGGTCCTATGCCTTTTATTGCTCCCGAAGAAAGATATTTCTCTATACCTGCAATATCATCCGGCTGTTTTATTTTATAGCTTGTTACCTGAAGCTGTTCACCGTATACGGGATGAACCGTCATCTTCCCGTCTGCTTCTATATAGTCGCCCTCGGAAATAAAAGGGAAGGTCCCCACAAGGACAAAATCATCTCCTTTTGAGGACACTTCCAATACGCAATAAGCGTTTTCATTATTCTTATAAACTATTTTCTCTACATATCCGGTAATCACTTTAAGTTATCTAATTCCTTCTGTCTGTCACCGTTTCCTTCCCCGTGCTGGAATTCTATGAATTTTCCGGTTCCTACAGCTACTGCGGTAAGAGGATCGTCTGCAACAAATGTATTGATTCCTGTCTTTTCCTGAAGCAATGTATCAAGTCCCGAAAGCAATGATCCGCCGCCGGTAAGAACGATTCCTCTTTCATAGATGTCTGCTGCAAGCTCGGGAGGAGTTTTCTCCAGAACTCCGTGTACGGCATCAACTATCTGTATACAGGTCTCACTTAATGAATCAAGGGTCTCATCACTGGTTACTACGATGGTCTTCGGCAGACCTGTAACAAGATTCCTTCCTCTTACTTCCATAGTAAGAAGCTCCGGTCTCTTATAGGCTGCACCGATTTCTATCTTTATCTCCTCAGCGGTCCTGTCTCCGATAAGAAGATTATGTTTCTTTCTCATAAATCTTACGATTGCCTCATCAAAATCATCTCCGGCAACCTTAAGTGAAGTACTTACTACCGGTCCTCCCAGTGAGATAACTGCGATATCGGTAGTTCCTCCTCCGATATCAACAATCATATTTCCGCACGGCTTGCCGATATCTATACCTGCTCCTATAGCTGCTGCTACAGGTTCTTCTATAATAGATACTTCTCTTGCACCGGCCTGATATGTTGCATCTTCAACTGCCTTCTTTTCAACCTCCGTGGCACCGGAAGGAATACATACGGCAATATTGGGCTTTCGGAAAGTTCTCTTTCCGATTGCCTTATTGATAAAATACTTGATCATTTTCTCCGTTGTGGTGTAATCGGAAATTACACCCTGACGAAGCGGACGAACCGCAACTATATTGCCCGGAGTCTTTCCTATCATGAGTCTGGCATCTTCTCCGATTGCCATGACCCTGTCGGTATCTTTATCTATTGCCACAACACTCGGTTCCTTAAGCACAACACCCTTGCCTTTTATATAGACAAGTATGCTGGCTGTGCCGAGATCTATTCCCATATCATACGATTTAAATCCAAACATTAATTATTCCCTCCAAAAAGCGGTGAACTAATTATACTAAATAGATGCAATTTGTAAAAGTTTTTTTCTTTTAGTTTATTCTTTTTTTATTTTGACTCCACAATTTAGACACATATGATTGGTATTATGTAATTGCATCGATGAGATGCTAGTTCCATAACTAACCCCTTCCTAACTATTAAAGCTGGGTAAAACCGGCAGGAGCAGGACCTTCTCGCAGAGGTCCTGTTTTCCATTTTACGGGGAATTCTGCTTCGACAGTCTTCCGGATGCTTTCTCAATTAAAATTTCATGCTGATTCAGCTTCGGATCCCTGATAACCTCATCAAGAAGATAATCCAATGCCTCTCCTAACTCCGGCCCTGAAGAATATCCTATTTCAAGCAGGTCTTTCCCGCCTACCGCAAGCATTTTGATATTATATGCATCTTTTACGGAAATAATGTTCTCTTTTATTTTTCTCAGCCGGTCAATATCCTCATGGCTGTAACCGGATCTGCACAAATCTATTGCCGATTCGTACAATATCATAAGATCATCAAACAGTTCCGGTCCGATTCGATTCAGTACATATCGTACATCACTCTCCGTACACGGAAGCGGTCTCCTGTATTCATCTATCAGTGCCACAGTCCTGTTCAGAGTATCATTATCGGTCTTGAGTTCTTTTAAAATGACCGCTGCTTCTTCCGGAGTATTATCTCTCATAAGAGCTGCCCAGGAACCTTTATATCCCGGGAGCAATCCTCCGGCGTCCCTGATAAGGCAGAAATGTCCGCTGATATAAGGCGCCATTCCAGTCTCCCACAATAAGCTCATTTTCTCAGGATGGTCAGAGCGTATTATTTTATTCAGCTCTGTCATTATCCTCTCGGGAGAAACTGCAGTCAGGTCCTTTATATGTCCGCCTATTGCGCCGAGCGTCTTCTCTTCTATTTCAAAACCCAGGCCTGCGGGAAACCGTATCGCCCTGAGAATAGGAAGAGCATCTTCATTAAATCTTCCATCCGGCTCGCCTACACATCTTACCAGCCCTTTCGAAAG
>JAGHSD010000155.1 GCA_018066045.1 Candidatus Darwinimomas equi
GCTCTGACATGTTTTATTTCCTCCTTAAAATTACATAAAACCGGACACCCCAGAAACCTGAAATGTGACCGATTAACGCTTGTAAACTGTATTAGTAGTTTAAATTTTATCAGTTTTTATGTCAATAAATTTTAGTTCTTTAGTGAAGGAGCATCCATATTTTGTATAACATGCACAAATTCTGCCGCCTTTGTTTATTAAAAAGGCCAACTCAAAAAGTAATTTTACTTAATCAGTTTAGAAAAAAACTTGCAACTTAACTAAAGTTGTCTTATAATTTCCACTAACTAAACTGGTAAAGGAGTGTTTTATGGGTAATCTTACTATAAGAGATATCGCTCGTCTTGCGGGTGTCAGTACCACTGCCGTATCGTTTATATTAAACGACAAACCCGGTGTTAGTGAAGAAACCCGTAAACGTGTTAAGGAAATTATCGCATCTACCGGATTCACGCCCAATGTTCATACGCGAAGACTGAATTTAGGACGGAGTTTTACCATTCATGTAGTTCTTTACTGGCATCAGCAGGCTATATTCAATCAGTTTGCTCTTGAAATAATGTATGGCATATTTGCTTCATGCAAACGTCTCGGTTATTCGGTCATGTTCACGTTTATCGACCGTACCTGGGATGTGACTCAGCTTATGGAATCCATTCACAGTAAAGACTGTGACGGTCTGATACTCAGTCAGGTTGAAGATCCTTCTTTTATTTCTCTTCTTCAGCAGGAGAATATTCCGTTTGTCTGTGTTGACTCTCATGTCAAGAAAGACGGCAATCTCCCGCTTGTCGAAGTCGATTATTATAAGGCGAGTTATGACGCTACCCAGTACCTTGCAAGAATGGGTCATAAAGATATAGGATATATCGGTTCATCAACACCTCATGAACTTCATGAATCGACATTTAACGGATATATAGATGCAATGCGCGATGAAGGTCTGGCCTGCAATCCGGCCTGGATCGGAGGAATCGAATTTTCCGCCACTTCCGCAGGTGAATTCTTCGATTCCCTTGTTGAGGGAAAATTCAATGTTCCGACAGCCTTTTTCTGTACCGGTGATGCTTTCTCGGTCAATCTGCTGAATGCTGCCAAACGTCACGGATACAATGTTCCCGATGATCTCAGCATAGTCAGTGTTGATGATCTTCTGGTCAGCCGCTATGTCAGTCCGCCTCTTTCTACCATGTCATTTGACAAAGAAGCTCTCGGAGCAAAAGCTGTCGATGTGCTTCATGCAATAATAAACGATGAGCCTTATCAGACTATAACGATGATAAGTCCTGAAATACTTGAAAGAAGTTCCGTAAAAAACCTGAACAAATGATACTGATTGAACAGTTTTTAACAGAAAATCCATTTTATACCGCAGGAGAGAAAATTCAGGTCAAAGGCATAATGCTGCATTCTCTCGGCTATGCAGTGTCAAAACCGGATTCTTTAATGGCTGTCTGGAACAAACCTGATTTTGACAAAGCCTGCGTTCACTGCTTCATTGATGCAGCCAACGGTATTGCATACCAGACACTTCCGTGGGATTATAAAGCCAGCCATTGCGGTTCCGGGCCCAACGGCAGTGCGAATTCCACGCATATCGGCATTGAGATGTGTGAACCCCCGTTCATCAAATACATTAACCATATTGCCTTTGTAAGTTCGAATCCGGAAGCGTCAAGAGCTGCCGTAACAAAAGTATACAACACTGCCGTGGACCTTTTTGCTATGCTCTGCGACAAGTATTCTCTGGACCCTCTCGGAGAAAATGTTATTATCTCGCATGAGGAAGGCCATCGGTTGGGCATTGCTTCCAATCACGCAGACCCAATTCATTTATGGAGATTTTTAGAAATGGACTACACTATGGACACATTTCGCAGTGCAGTCCGTGAAAAGATGAACTCCATGAAAACATAATCAGACAGCAAGAGCCCGTCAATGCCGGGCCCTTTTATTTCACGGTATAAAGCCTGTTACTTAAGCTTCTTTTTAATATCGACTCCTTTGAATTTATTCTTCGGAACCAGTATCTTCTTTATCAGAATAGCATCAACTACAATAAGTGCCAGTGCGACAAGAAGGAACGGCCAGAAAAGAAAAGACGGAAGTTTCTTAAGTCCTCCTGCAAGTGCTGTAAGTATTCCCATACAGCCGATTCCCATATACAACGGGCCTTCAATCTTAGCAAGCTTTTGCATAGACTCTTCTGTATAGTCAACATCATTCTTTCTTCCGACCAGTCTGCCGTTCTTAACTTCAAGAATGCCCATAACAATAACGGCTGCCGAAGCAAACAGACATATCATATCCAGAAATTCAAAACTGTTTCCCATTTCCATAAAGCTTCTCCTCTGTGCGTTTATCTGTTATCAGTATAACAGAATTCATTTCTGATGTCACCTGCCATATAAAGTGACCCGAATGCGACTGTTGTTCTGCCTGTCTGCAGTGCCTCTTCTACTGCCTCTTTCGCACTCTCTGCCGGTCTCGCTTTTCCTCCTGCAGCAATAATTGCTTCTGCCAGTTCCGCTGCCGTCAGCGCTCTCGAACTGTCCGGTGTCAATGTAATAAACTCATCTGCATACGGCAGAATAATATCTATCACTTCTTTGTATGCCTTATCCTTAAGCATTCCCATGATAAACAGTACCTTCTGTCCCGGAATGCATTCTTCCATCGTCCCTGCAAGAGCCTTTGCACACTGCGGGTTGTGACCTCCGTCAAGAATAAACAGCGGCTCTCTGTTAAGTATCTCAAAGCGTGCCGGCCATACAACAGACTTTAAACCTTCAGTCACGGCAGTCTCACTTATCCTCCATCCTCTGTCACGGAGCGCTCTGACTGCCGCAAGTACAGTTCTCTCATTATCCTTTTGATGTTTTCCCATTAAAGGAATCTCATATGACGGAACTTCTTCAGATGCACGATACAGCCTGCATCCTTCCCGTCTGCAGGTATCTTCTATCACCTTCATGACTTCCGGTACATTGTCATATGATACCGCCGAAGATCCTCTCTTGATGATTCCGCATTTATTCCATGCGATTTCTTCCAGCGTATCGCCGAGAAATTCCGTATGATCAAGTCCGATATTGCATATAACCGCAGCTTCCGGTGCACTAATAATATTAGTACTGTCATATATTCCGCCCATACCGACTTCCAATATAACTATATCGCATTTCTGTTCGGAAAAATACAGCATACCGATTGCGGTAATCAGCTCAAACTGTGTGGGATGCTCCTGCATGGAATCTGCTGCCTCTGCAGCTGCTTCGGTCAGTCTTGCAAGTTCCTCTTTCGGAATCATCTCACCTCTGATCTGTATTCTCTCACGAAAATCCTGAATATACGGACTTGGATAGAATCCAGTCTTATATCCTTCTGCCCGCAAAACCGATTCTATCATTGCGCAGGTACTTCCCTTTCCGTTGGTTCCTGCCACATGAATGAACTTTAAACCGTTCTGCGGATTCCCCAGCCGGGCAAGAAGCTCTCTTGTCCTTTCAAGTCCCGGAATGGTCTTGTTCCATCCGTATGCGTTTATATAATCCAGTGCTTCTTCGTATGTCATGTTATTTCTTTCTTCCGGTTATCTTTGCCATAGCCTTGAGTATCGGCATTGTCAGCAAACCGAATATTACTGTCTTCGCAGCCATAATCAAAAAGCGAACTCCCAACGCTCCCCACACATATGCAGGCGAATAATATCCATACACTTTACTGTCAACATATATAGCAAGAGTATTCAGGGAAAATGTTGCCAGTCCCGCTACCATGATTATCAGCCACAATTGCCTGTTTGTATTGTAATAATTGTTCTGTTTCGCAAACAGGCCGCATATCAGTCCGCATACAATATACGGCAGCATCCAGAGCAGTGTCGTGGCTGAAAAACCATATCTCAGCATCTGGAAAATAAACGTCCCCAGTCCTCCGACTATCATTCCGTCTATCGGTCCCATCATAAGACCCGCCAGGATAACCGGCAGATCTTCAAATGATATCTTCATCATTCCCATATCTATGGAAATGTATCCGAGTATCACATACAATGCGGCCATTATGCCGTCAATTGCAATTCGTTTTGTTTTCATATCTTTCTGCATCAGTCAAAAAGCTTCAACAGTTCTTCTTTTGATTTAAAGCCTACGGATGTATCTATGTGTTTTCCGTCTTTGAACGCCATAACTGTCGGAATCACACTCACTCCGAATTTTATAGCAAGCTCCTGTTCTTTATCAACATCAACTTTTCCGACCTTTATCTTTCCTTCATTCTCCTCTGCTATCTCTGCAATAACAGGTGCCAGCATCCTGCACGGTCCGCACCATGTTGCCCAGAAATCAACCAGTACCGGAATATCTGACTTAAGTACCTCTTCTTCAAAATTACTGTTTGTAATAACCAGTTCTGCCATATGCGCCTCCTGATATCATTCTTTTTTCCCTAATTTCTGATTTTTCTCATATGAAGCGTTAATTGCTGCTATAACCGCTTCACCAAACTCTCTTGTTTCAAGCTCCTTTACACCTTCGATAGTTGATCCGCCCGGGCTGCATACCGCCTCCCTCAGTGCCTTCGGATCGGCATCTGTCTCCCTGAGCAGTTCCGCACTTCCTATTATTGTCTGTATAGCGTAAATCTTCGCTTTGTCCTCCGGAAGTCCGCATCTTTTTCCGGCTTCTATCATCGCATCTACAAACATAAACACAAAAGCCGGACCGCATCCCGAAACGGAACATCCTGCGTCGATCAGTTTCTCATCCAGCGGATCCACTATTCCCGAATGCTCCATCACACTGCAGAAATCATCGATTTCTTCTTTTGTCACCAATGTGTTGGCAGCATATAAAGTCATTCCGGATCCGACTGACACAGGCGTGTTCGGCATTATGCGGATAACCGGAACCTCAATTCCAAGAAGCTCGCATATTGTCTCTGTCCTGACACCTGCCGCCATCGAAACAATCACAAATCTGTCATTTCTTTTTTTCAGGGTATCTGATACTTCGTTAAGCACAGCCGGATACACCTGGGGTTTCACGGCAAGAAATATCCATTCACTGTTAGCCGCAACATCTTCCGCCGTGCTGCTCACTACTCCTAATTTTTCTGCTAATTTATCTGCGCGTGTACTGCTTTTTCCTGATACGGCTATGGTATCGGCAGGAATCTTATGAGCAACAGCCTCTGCCAGCGCTCCTCCCATATTTCCGCATCCTATAAAACCTACCGTGTATTTCGCCATCTTCACTCCTGTCTTATCTTGTCGCTCCGTTACTTCTTATAACATACTTGTATGTTGTCAGTTCGTTAAGTCCCATGGGTCCCCGTGCATGAAGCTTCTGTGTTGATATTCCCATCTCGCATCCGAGTCCGAACTCTCCTCCGTCCGTGAATCTGGTAGACGTATTCACATATATGCAGGCACTGTCCACCATCTGCGTAAAATAACCGGCAGATTCATCCGAAGATGTTACTATCGCTTCACTGTGTTTAGTAGAATGTCTGCTTATATGATCCGCTGCTTCTTTAACATCCCTGACAATCTTTACTGCAAGAATATAATCAAGAAACTCCGTATCGAAATCACCATCTCCCGCCGGTATTCCGTCAGTCAGCTTCTGTGATTTTTCGCAAAGTCTTAATTCCACAGGGCATAAACCCTTTTCCTTTCTGTCTTCAACAAGTCTCTTTCTCAGTTTCGGCAGAAACTCTCCTGCAATACTTTCCGCCACAAGAAGCACTTCTTCTGCGTTGCACACCGACGGCCTGCTTGTCTTTGCATTTTCAACGATATTCAGTGCCATCTCCTGATCGGCAGTATCGTCAACATATACATGGCATATTCCCGTTCCGGTATGAATACACGGAACGGTAGCATTCTCCACACATGCACGGATAAGTCCGGCTCCTCCGCGCGGTATAAGCATATCCACATATTTATCGGCAGTCATAAGCTCTGATGCACTCTGTCTCGTAGTATCCTGAATAAGATTGATAAATGTTTCCGTAAGTCCGCATTTCTTAAGACCTTCGCGCATCGCATCAACTATGGCATTTGCGGATCTGAATGCTTCCTTTCCGCTTCGGAGTACACAGACATTTCCGCTTTTGATCGATAATGCCGCCGCATCTGATGTTACATTGGGTCTGCTCTCATAGATGATTGCAAGCACTCCCACCGGAACGGATACCTTCTCTATCACCATTCCGTTCGGACGCACAACAGTACTTAATACTTTTCCGACAGGGTCCGGAAGCTCCAGCATATCACGCATTCCGTCTGCCATGGCTTTGACACGCGTATCATCAAGTTTCAGTCTGTCCATCATAACTTCCGAAATCCTTCCTTCAGCAGCAGCCTTATCCTCAGCATTTGCTTCAAGGATTTTTTTCGAATATTCAATTAAAGAGTCCGCCATGGCTGACAGTGCCCTGTTCTTCTGTTCAGTTGTCAGAATTGCCATAGCCGGCTTTGCACCGGCGGCAGCGGCAAGAATATCCTGTGTTGTCATCTTATCTCCATTATTCTTTATGATGCATGAATCTTGTTCCGAAAGATTTTCCTTCCCTCACGTTATACAGAAGCTCCGGCTTATCTCCGTTGGATATTATCATGTCGCATCCGTAGTCCATGCACATCTTCGCCGCATGCAGCTTTGTAATCATTCCGCCCGTTCCGAGCTGACTGCCTGCTCCTCCGGCTATTGCTTCCATACCCGGGGTGATTTCCATAACCGTCTCAATAAGCTTTGCACCCGGTGCAGTATGCGGAAATTTCGAATAGAATCCGTCAACATCTGAAAGCAGTACCAGAAGATCGGCTCTTGCGGCAACTGCCACAACCGCAGCCAGTGTGTCATTATCACCTATCACGATTTCTTCCGTCTCTATGGTATCATTCTCATTGATGATCGGTATAGAGCCAAGTTCCAGGAGTCTGTCCATCGTATTGGTGAAATTCTCCATCCTGTCTTCATGTCTTAAAATAGACCCGGTAATAAGAATCTGTGCCGGTATATGATTGTACTCCGAAAACATTCTGTCATAAAAATACATAAGCTCGCACTGACCGACTGCTGCGCTTGCCTGCTTGGTCGGCATATCATCCGGTTTTTGCTTGATACCGAGTTTTCCGAGTCCCATTCCTATGGCCCCTGAAGTTACTATAATAACCTCTATTCCCGAATTTTTCAGGTCACTTAAAACTTTGCATATCGTTTCCATACGACGAATATTAAGTCCGCCCGACGGATATGCTATAGTTGATGTTCCGATTTTAACCACCAGTCTCATATAACTCCTCCTAAAGCTGTATGTACCCGTTTGTATTATACCATATAAGCGACAGACCAAGTACGAATTTATTCGTACTTGTCGACCGTAAACTAAAAACAGAGGTCAGCAGATGCCGCCTCTGTTACAGTTTATATTAACACGGTCACCATGTCAGTAAGTTTGCTTTTCTGAGTGCCCTGAACAAAAGCGGCCATAACAGTGTAACTACTGCAGCACATGCTGCTGCATTTATCAGCGTTGCTATTGAACTGATCTTTGCAAGCGTTGCTGCCAGTTCCTGCGGCTGTCCGAGGATATACATCTTATAGAAATAACCGACTACCGGATCCAGTATCACATTCAGTCCAAGTGCGACAGCGGATGAAATCAGTGCTATTTTGAGCTGACTCTTCTGTCCTGCTTCTCTTATATGAAGGCACTTTTCCGACACCAGTCCCGCAGCCAGACCCATAATGAATTTTAAGATAAATGTTTTCGGTGCGCTGAGTGCCAGTCCGGCCAGCAAATCTGCCAGTGTAAGACCAACCGCTCCTGCCAAACCTCCCCATAACGGTCCCAGCAGCAATGCTCCCAATACTACAAAAGCATTGCCGAGATGTATGGAGGTTGTCTCCGAAACAGGTATTCTTATAAATTCAAATACAACAAAAGACAATGCTGCAACGAGCGCAGCCTGGGTAATCCTGATTATCTTTTTTCTACTGTTTCCCTGTTCCATGTTTCTGTTCCTTTACAAATTTTATATATAACAATATAATACATAATTGGTATGTATGAAATAGTCAGATTTGATAAAAATAATAAGACCAGATGGAAAATAATAAGAAAACGGAAAAAGCTTATATTCAACTTTATAAAAAACTGCGTGACGGAATACTTAAAGGAGTATATCCCTATGGTTCCAAACTGCCTTCCAAAAGGCTTATCAGTGAAGAACTTTCTGTAAGCATCATAACCGTTGAGCATGCCATGAGTATCCTTTCCGAAGAAGGATATATATCTCCGGTTGAAAGAAGCGGGTATTATGTGGCATACCGGGAAAATGACGGTTTTGCATCGGTTTCCGAAAAAGAGATTTTCAGACATGTAAAGCCTCAACATAACAGTCTGTCAGCAGATGTATCATCGCTTTTCCCGTTTTCTGTATTTGCAAAAACCATGCGCAGAGTTCTGACCGAATACGGAGAGGAAATCCTGATAAAGAGTCCGAACAGCGGATGCGATATGTTAAGATCAGCCATATCAGATTATCTGGCCCGTTCAAGAAATATGAATGTGTCAGATAACCAGATAATAATAGGTTCGGGAGCCGAATACCTGTATGGTCTTCTGATACAGATGCTTGGAAGAGATAAAGTCTACGGCATAGAGAAACCCTCCTATGAAAAAATCGAACAGGTATACAGAGCCAATGATGTTGACCTCTGTCTTCTGTCTCTCGGAAAAGACGGAATACTCAGCAGTGAACTGTTTAATGCCTCCTTCGATATCCTTCATATCACTCCATACCGCAGCTACCCTTCCGGCGTTACAGCAAGTGCGTCCAAAAGACGTGAATATATAAAATGGTCAGCTGCAGAGAAAGGAAGATATATAATCGAAGACGATTTTGAATCGGAATTCACTCCCTCTAGCAAACCGGAGGAAACAGTATTCTCACTTGCAAGCAAAGACAATGTCATATACATCAATACATTTTCAAAGACCATAGCGCCGTCTATGCGTACCGGCTATATGGTCCTTCCGGAAAAACTTCTTCCCGTATATGAAAAACAGGCAGGTTTTTACTCCTGCTCTGTTCCCACATTTGATCAGTATGTATTAGCGGAATTCATATCCGGCGGAGATTTCGAAAGACATATCAACCGTGTCCGCCGGCATAACCGCAGATGATTAGTATACGGATATTGTTGCCGTCATTTCATCGAACCATGTCTTTCCGTTTGGTCTTTTGGTATCCTCAAGGCAGTTAACTATAACAGATCTGGGTCTTACAACCTCAATTCCGTTTTCCGTGTCAACTCCCATGGAGCTGACATTATTGATTGAATAATGCTTTCCGTTTTTTTCTCCGAGGTAAATCATTTCATGCCCCGGAAACTGTATTATTGATCCTGCCGGCAGTGCGCTGAACACATCACTTTTTTCCCTGTACGACATTCCGGTAATATCCGTAACATTTACTTTCATGGCCTTCTGCCAGGTTGTATTCCTTGGAAGACAGAATCCAAAGCACTGATAAACCTCCCGGACATATGACGAACAGTCCTGGGAATTCATACTTCCTCCCCATCCGTAGCGTTTTCCAAGATATTTGAAAGCCTGCTCAATCAGATTTTTCTGAGTAAACTTCATATATCCTATGCTCACATCACTTCCGAACGGAATGAGCATTTTGTGCTTCTCATAGTAGCCGTCAGCACCGCGGCCGGGACAATAAACAACATAATTACACCAGCTCAAACGATAATCTATCTTTTCCACCGGATCATCACAAAGCTCAAGCACTGTTCCCATTTCAATACACTGGTTTGAATGCTCATTATTCAGACTGTCTTCTGTCACTATTTCGGAACCTGTAACAACTATGAATTTTTCCGGATCAAGATCCTGTTCCCATTCTTCCCTGCTATGACAGATTGCAATACTGTCTGTCGGTACCCAGCCTCCGCATATCGTTGACCTCACATAAGTATAGGCCCCGTCGGCTGTTGTCACATACGCTGTCACCGGGTCACCTAAATTAATCGGAGATAATACGAGCTGATCCCATTCCGGATCTTCAGGATTATCCGTAAGAGGTGTACCGTATGGGATATCTCTCATTATTTCTCTTTTGACACAGAATCCGTATCTCGTCTGCATATTACTGCTGACACGGGCATTTCTGATATTTCTTCGAACATTCTCATATAAATCTGCCGTAACCTGTGTGCGTCCAAGATAAAGCCCTTTGGGATCAGCAAAACCCGAAAGAGAAATCTTCATCTTCTCACCGTCAAAGGTCTCCGGAAGATTCGGAAGGTCATACATATTGCAGTCCGGATCTGCTAAGTTTTTTGCATTCAGTTTCCGGATTTCCTCTGACCCCATGCGAACCCGATCAGCTCCGGGAAAGCTTGTCCAGTATGAAGCTTTCATCATTGAAAAATCCACGCTCTGCATAGTCACGTTCTTCGGAATCACAGCTGCACCGGGACCGATTTCATATTCAGCCGCGTATGTATAATTATATGCAGACAATACCAGCAATAATACTGCCAAAACGCAGACAATCAATGTGCAAAGCTTCCCCGTAAATACATATCCTATATTTCCTGTTTTATGTTCCCTCATAGTAGTCCTCATATATCTATTTTCAAAAAGATTGATGTATCCATAGGGCTGTCATTATAGCATGGGATTTCATAAAAACCGTATGCTTTATACATTCTCAGCGCACTTCCAAGGAATGGCAGAGTGTCAAGAAGAATATGCCGGTAGCCTTCTTCCTTCGCATCACTGATGATTCTGTCCACAAGACTTTTCCCCAGTCCGTTTCTTCTGAATTCGGGCTTTACATACAGTCTTTTCATCTCGCAGTTTTCTTCGTCAAGCTTTCTCATTCCGATGCAGCCCGCTGCCTGTGAATTCACATACGCAATATAAAGCCTTCCTCCCGGAGGCCCATACTTCTTCTCAAGATGAGCAACTTCCTCATCATAATTCTGAATATCGAGATACTTCCTGAATCTGCTGTCACCGTCAATAAGCATCTGCGTATATTCCGTGAAAAGTTCTTTTATCTCGGCTTTCCTGTCAAATGCAGGTACGATTTCCGTTTTCATTTCATCATCCTGATTCCCGATGGCGGAATCTGCTCAATAAAACTGTTTAATGGATTTCCCATGATACCGTTTCTCTCTAAAAGGTTAAGTAATGTCTCGTTCATGTGTTTTCTCCTTTTTGATATGTTTGCAATCTTTAAACTCTGTTATATCTTCAGCGTTTTCAGATACTCTTTCTGTTCATCTGTTATTCTGTAATTGATTTCATATTCTTTATCCTCTGAA
>JAGHSD010000078.1 GCA_018066045.1 Candidatus Darwinimomas equi
CAACGTTCAGTTCATCTGTGATTTCCTGCAGAGAATTAAATCTCGGCAGAAGAAGTGCAACCAGCACTCTGACAACTGCAATCAGGATAGCGATCCATAATCCGCTGGCAATCATAAGTGAACGGTCATAGGTTAATATCTTGGTAATAGACCATATTACAAGAACAGGAACAAGGAAGATAACACGGAAACATGTTATCAATGCAAGATGAAGGTTCTGCATATCATTGGTAGTTCTTGTAATCAGTGATTCTGTTGAAAATGCATCCAGATCCGAGAGTGCGTAAGCATTTACTCTCTTGTATACCAGTTCACGTAATCTGGAAATAATATCTGCTGCGTTCCAGCTGGCGCATACTTCTGTCAGCATCTGTGAAGCCAGCAACAATACCGCTGCTCCTGCCAATGCCATTCCGCTGCTCCAGACAGCATTAAGGTCTTTTTTCTGAATGTTTATCGTTACCATTCCGACTTTGTCGGCGATAGACATCATACAAGCAACCTGAATAACTGTAAGGATGAAAATTGCCAGAATGAGGAGCCAGTTCTTACCTGTGAATTTCTTAAAAACTGTTTTCATTTCTACCCTTTCTCCATATAGTTTTTTAGTTACACACAATTACTAAAATGATACCAAATTTTTACTTATTAGTCAAAGCTTCTTACTCTCTTGCATCCATTCTGACATCAAGTCCGAGAGTCTCCGCAATATACAATGCTTTTCCAAGTTCAGCCGTAGGTTTTCCGCGTTCAAGATCCGAAATAAAACTTACGCTGAATCCGGTAAATTCCGAAAGAAAGCCCTGAGTGTATTTCAGTTCTTTTCTTCTCTTTTTTATTGCTTCGCCAAAAGAAGCCGCATCGTTTATTTTCATTTTTCGTCCTCCGTTTTAGCCGTTCGAACTATTTTGAACTGCTGCGATTATATAATAAGCCGTACGGCAAAGTCAAGTCGTACGGCTAAATTTTATCTGATCTGAAGAATATTCTGTCTGAAGAAGCCCGGAAGCTCAACAGCATATTTTTTCCAGTAAACCTGATTATACAGGTCAGCTGCCCGGGCGGATGATTCCAGTGCTTCTTTATAATCCGCAGCTTTGCTGATTATGGGAACAGCCGCCCTGCGTTTCAGTTCTGACAGTACTTCAGTATTTCTGAATCCTATGAGATGTGCACTGTCGGCCTTTACCTTTCTTTCGCATATTTCCAGGAAAATATGTATGATTGCCCGGGATATCCTGGTATATGTATATTCCCTTGTTTTGATATCCTTTACCATCTCTTCATACGTCCGGTAACGGAATTCCGATTTTCTTAATCTGGAGGCGATTGCCGCATCACAGTCAAGATACTGTTCCAGATCTTTGCTTCTGCGTATACTGTTTATTATCTCCGGAAGAAAATCATCCGGTCCGAGCGGACGGCAGAACCCGGAGGATGCGCGTTCCGCTTCACAACGCAGCGTGCCGTCAGCATTTTCCTCCAACAAAGCTTTTCTTAATGCTGTGGCAGACGGATACTCATCGGGATGTATTTCCGTATCATTATAGGCAGATCCTGTTCTGACTACCGGAACGAATTCCATATTTATTTTATTCCTCTTCATTGCCTTCACATACTCGGCCGCAAGAAGCGCGTTCGGTCCGAGCTGTTCTGTTCCGAGAGTTTTCGCTGCGGCCAACGGATAGGATATTCCTGTCTTCATCAGGTTCCTGATCTGCCGGCCGAATTCTTCTGTTTCTTCGGCCAGCATCTCACCTGACTCAATGATTCTGTCCCGGTTCATTTCCGGCTCTACTCCGCATGAAACAGCGTCGCAGCCGAGTTTATCCATAAGTCCCGTGCTGTACTCCGCAAAACCTTCTGCACTGGAAGTGGATGCTTCCGGGGGCATCATGAACACTGCATCCGCACCTGCCATAAGTGCATCCCGCGCTCTCTCATAGGGATTGAAAACTGCCGGTTCGCCTCTTTGTACAAAATGTCCGCTCATAACAACAATCAGGGCATCTGCACCTGATTGTCTTTTCGCTTCCGCAAGATGGTACGCATGTCCTTTGTGGAAAGGATTGTATTCTGCTGTTATTCCGCAGATCTTCATCATTTGGCTTTTTCGAGCATCTCTTTCATCTCGTCGATTGAAAATTCATATTTCCTTCCGCAGAAATGGCAAACTAATTCCGCGGGCTTTCCTTCATCTATCATCTCCTCTAAATTCTTCCGTCCGACTGAAATCAGGACTTTTTCCACTCTGTCCTTATCACAGTTACAGTAGAATCTCACATCGGCTCTGTCATTGATCTCCAGTCCAAATCCGTCGAGGATGAGTTTCAGTATGTCTTCCGGAGTCATGCCCTCATCAAGCATTGAAGTCATTGATTTCAGACCTTTTATCCGGTTTTCCAGTTTTTCCGCAAGCTCGTCATCAGCTCCCGGCATCAGCTGAATAATGAATCCTCCCGCCTGTCGAACAGTATTATCCCTGTTCATCAGAACACCGAGCGCCACTGAACTGGGTACCTGCTCACTGGTCGCATAGTAATATGCTATATCTTCGGCGATTTCACCGGTTACAAGTATGGTCTGTCCGACATACGGCTCCTTCAATCCTGTATCGCGTATTACTGACAGAACACCGAGATCCAGTGCTCCGCCGACATCAAGCTTTCCTGCCGCATTCGGGGGAAGCATGACATCCGGATTGTTGACATATCCTTTTACGTTTCCGCAGTTATCAGCTGTAGCCAAAAGACCTTTTATTGGGCCGTCGCACTGTATCTGAAGCGTGATTCTGTCATCCTGAGATTTCATATCCCAGCCCATCATAAGTGTTGCCGTCATCAGACGTCCCAGTGCCGCACTTGCTATCGGTGACAGATTATGACGCTGTCTGGCTTCTTCAACCACATCTTTTGTATCTGCCGCAAATGCCCTGATTTTTCCGTCAGCGGCAGTTGCTCTTATCATATAATTATTCATATTCTCCGCCTAATTTCTGCTGAACTCACTGAGCTTCAGCCCATCATTTCTCTCAAGTGTCATCTTGATGCTCCACTCGTTTGCCCAGAGAAGCAGCGGATTGCCCTTGAGATCCTGCACACGTTTCATATCACTCGTTCCCTGGATTCTGTCTATCGGAACAGGCGAATAATCGACCCATCTGATATATTCGTAAGGCAGCACATCCATGGCGACTTCAACGTTATACTCGTTCTTGAGTCTGTATGTGAGCACCTCGAACTGCAGCACACCTACAACGCCGACTATGATTTCCTCAAGACCCGAACCGATCTCCTGGAATATCTGTATGGCACCTTCCTGGGCTATCTGGTAGATTCCCTTCGTGAACTGCTTACGCTTCATGGTATCTATCTGCTTTACTCTTGCAAAATGCTCCGGTGCAAATGTCGGGATTCCCTCGAAACACACTTTTTCCCTGCTGTCGCATAAGGTATCTCCTATCGAGAAGATTCCGGGATCAAAGATACCGATAATATCTCCGGCATAGGCATTCTCAACTATCTTGCGCTCGTCAGCCATCATCTGCGTGGACTGATTCAGTCTTATCTTACGATCACCCTGCACATGAGTAACTTCCATTCCGCCTTCATATTTTCCGGAACAGATTCTTGCAAATGCTATTCTGTCCCTGTGTGCCTTGTTCATATTTGCCTGAATCTTGAAAACAAATGCCGAGAAAAAATCATCCCTCATAGGATCAACGTCTCCGGTCACTGTCTTTCTTGAAAGCGGCGATGTAGTCATCTTGAGAAAATGTTCGAGGAAAGTCTCAACACCGAAATTGGTCAGTGCCGACCCGAAAAATACCGGAGACAGTTCTCCCCGTGATACCTTATCCATATCAAACTCATCACTGGCTCCGTCCAGCATTTCGATATCATCAAGAAGCTGCTGCTTATAATCCATACCAAGTTCGGCATCTTCAATATCCACAACGGTTTTTTCAACTTCCTGCATTCCTGCATGAGCCGCCGTAAACTGTATGACCTGCCTGGTCTCACGGTCATAGACCCCTTTGAAATTCTTGCCGCATCCGATAGGCCAGTTAATCGGACATGTCCTTATTCCTAAAACGGTTTCTATATCATCCATCAGCTCATACGGATCTCTGGCTTCGCGGTCCATCTTATTGATAAATGTGAATATCGGTATATGTCTCATGACACAGACTTTGAAAAGCTTCTTAGTCTGAGCCTCGACACCTTTTCCGGCATCTATAACCATCACCGCACTGTCTGCAGCCATAAGTGTACGATACGTATCCTCCGAGAAGTCCTGATGTCCCGGTGTATCAAGAATATTGATGCAGAATCCCTCGTAGTTGAACTGAAGAACCGAAGAAGTAACCGAAATACCTCTTTCCTTCTCGATATCCATCCAGTCGCTGACCGCATATTTCTGTGTCTTCTTGCCTTTTACGGAACCTGCCAGATTGATAGCGCCTCCGTAAAGCAGGAATTTCTCCGTAAGCGTGGTCTTTCCTGCATCAGGATGCGAAATGATGGCAAATGTTCTTCTCTTTTTTATCTCATCAAATAATTCCATATTCTACCTCAATTATTCACCTGCGGTCGCCTGATGCAGATTTATTTGCATCCGGCTCGTCGCTATGTGGTACGACGATTCTGCGAATCGTCATCACCCGCGGTCGCCTGATGCAAATTTATTTGCGCCCGGCTCGTCGCTATGTGGTATAATACCACAAAGCGGCGGGCATTGCGAGAATTATTACTCATAAAACTGCTATCGCCGCAGAACGGAGACAGTATGATATTAGGAATAGACATCGGTAACACCAATATTGTTATCGGTGGAATCAATAACGCAGAACTTGTGTTTTCTGAGCGTGCGGGAACTGATGAAAAAAACATACGTGAACTGTTTTCACGGATATCCGGAAGAGCATTTGAAGGAGCTATACTTTCAAGTGTAGTTCCCAGCATCAATCTTCCCGTCATTCACGCAGTCAGAAACACATTAGGTGTTGAACCCATAGTAGTCAGTCCTGACATGACTATGAATATTCACATCCCCAAAAAAGTCCGCAAAGAAATCGGATCAGATATCATAGTCGGATTGGCTGCAGCTGCCAATGAGTATCCCCTTCCGCTCGCGGTTGTCGATATGGGTACGGCCTCAACTGTTTTTGCACTTGATAAGCAAAGCCGTATCACAGGCGGTGCCATTCATCCCGGTATAGTTATTGAATTCAATGCTTTAAGCCGCAAGACAGCTCAGCTTCCGGAGATTCAGGATATTGAAATACCCGAAAGAGTTCTGGGACAGGATACAGATTCGTGTATCAAAAGCGGGGTAATCTACGGACATGCAGGTATGGTAGATGCCATCCTGTCCGGAATGGAGAAGGAAATGAATACCTCCCTTACTGTAATCGCCACAGGAGGTCTCGGACGTTTCGTTGCACCTATCTGTTCACACAAAATAATTTATGATGAGGCCCTTCTGATCAAAGGGTTGGATTTTCTGTATAAAATCAATTCATAATTGATTATTCATGATACAAATAAAAAACGGGTTGAAAACTTTTCGCAATGAACTTGTTTTCAACCCGTCTTTAATTATCTCATTCAGAAATATTACTTTTTATTCTTCAGGAAATCCGGAATGTTGATCTGAACATCTCTGTTTGCTCTTGATCTGAGCTCTGAAGAATCAAATCCCTCTGTCTCATGTGCCGGAGCATCGTATCTGGTTTCCGGTACAGAATAGTCATTGAAAACCTGTGCAGATGCTGCCTTCGGAGCAGCCGGTGCATCACCTAAAAGTGACAGGTCAAGACCTCCGAGTGTACGCTGCGGCTGAACGGTCTGTGCTGCCGGTCTTGCTGCATTCTGAATCTTCTGTGTTCTGTTAAGCTGATTAATCATGGATCTTGCATTGATATTTACATTCTTCTCATCAAGACCCGTTGCAATAACCGTAATCGTGCATGTATCCTGTGCAGTCTCATCTACCATAGCACCGAAGATAATATTTGCATCCGGACTTACAAGTTCACGAACATAATTTGCAGCATCATTTGCTTCGATAAGTCCTATATCTCCGCTGATGTTGAGGATAACGTTGGATGCACCGTCAATCTTCGTCTCAAGAAGCGGTGATGTGCATGCTATCTTAACAGCCTCAATCGCCTTGTCATCTCCTGATGCGGTTCCGATACCGATATGGGCAATGCCCTTATCCTGCATTACAGTCTGAACATCTGCAAAATCAAGATTGATAAGACCCGGAGAATTAATCAGATCCGTGATTCCCTCTACTGACTGAAGAAGAACCTCATCTGCCTTGTTAAATGCATCCTGCATACTTGTACGGCGATCTACGATTTGAAGAAGTTTATCATTCGGAATCACAATAAGCGTATCAACATGCTCACGAAGCTTGCTGATACCCTGTGTTGCATTGTTCATACGTACAGGGCCTTCAAATCCAAACGGTTTTGTAACAACACCAACCGTAAGGATTCCTAATTCCTTACTGATTTCAGCAATAACAGGTGCAGCACCGGTTCCGGTTCCTCCACCCATACCGCATGTAATGAAAACCATATCTGCGCCTTATACAGCGTTGATAATTTCTTCCCGGCTCTCTTCTGCAGCCTTCTCACCTATCTCAGGTTTTGCACCGCAGCCTTTACCTCCGGTGATCTTCTGACCGATCTGCATTGTATTGGGTGCCTTACAGTACTGAAGCACCTGCTTATCGGTATTTACACCGATAAAATCAACACCCTGAATGTTCTCCTCGACCATTCTGTTAACTGCATTGTTTCCTGCACCGCCAACGCCGATAACAATAATCTTTGCAGCATTTTCCGTATCATTTAATTTTATCTCTAACAAAGCTTCGCCTCCAAATTCCAAAAAGAGTAGCTATATAATCTTACTAAAAACGCTCTTCGTTTTCAATAGATAATTTTGCATTTTTTCTGTTCAATCTCTCTTAAAAGAATATGCGGCATTACCGGCATTTTCATCATAACTATCAAGATATAGTGTTCCGCCCTGTATCCCTTCTTCTGCCATTTTTGCACGGATTTTCGGGAGCATATCGCTTAATTCCGCTATCTTTCCGGTCAGATCGCCACTGCCAAGTACGACCTTGATATCCCCAAGATATAGTGTTGCCTCTCTCAGACCGGAATAATCTATTCTGTCACATCTGATTCCGTATGTTTGAAGTATCTGCGTAAGATTCAGTATATCTTCAAATATTTTCTCGTCTTCTACGGGGAGCTTTTTATACAGTACTATGCTTCCGAATTTAAGACCTGTTATTTCCGGAATTCCTTCAAGCGGCTTGTCTGACGAATCAACAACTATTCCGTCTTTATCAAAATACATATAATTACCCATGTATTTTACATACCCGACTATACTTTTCTCATAGATTATAGTTTCAACACTTTTGGGAGAATTGAAAATAATTTTGTAATCTTCTACAAACGGAATCTCTTCTTTTTTATCCGTCATCTGGGATATCAGCTGATATACCGTATTTCTTGAAAACCTGTTTTTGTCAAAAATCTTTTCTTCGATTTCCTCACTGGTATACCACTCATTTCCGGTTATTGTAATATCTTCAATTTTCAGAAACAATCCGACTGCTATGACAATAAGAAAAGCAGCCACGACTGCTGCAATAATTATTTTTTTCGCATTCATGGCCGCTCCTTAATAATCCAGATAGATTCTTCTTGATACACTCAACGCCAGTCCCATCTCGCACATGAGAAAAATGACACTGGTTCCTCCGTAACTGATAAACGGAAGTGTAACTCCTGTATTCGGAATAACATTACTTACAACTGCGATATTCAGTATGACCTGTATGGCAACATGTGCCATTACACCTATGCAAAGAAATGCTCCGTATCTGTCAGGTGCCGAATTTGCCAGTACAAACAGCCTGTATAACAGGAAAGCAAATATTACTATTACCAGAAGTGCTCCGAAAAATCCTAATTCTTCACAGATTATTGAAAAGATCATATCATTCTGTGCTTCCGGAACAAATCCAAGTTTCTGAATACTCTGTCCGAGACCTTTCCCCCAGACTCCTCCGGAACCTATAGCATACAATCCCTGCAGCACCTGATATCCTCCGTCAAGAGGATGTGCTTCCGGTTCAAGCCACACAAGTACTCTGCTGATTTGATAAGGTTTCAGTATACCTGTAGATGTAAGAAATGCCGCGGCCGGTCTCTTAAACAGCAGCACCAACACTATCGCCGCAAAAAGCCCGATATATGCCCAGACGAATTTCTTCTCCGCAACCATAAAAGCCATAGCTGCCGGAATCAGGAAAACGATTATACCCGAGCTCAGGTTATTGTATGCAACAAGCGCACTCGGAACAGCCGTCAATCCGACTACAGTGAGGAATCCCTTCATCGTATTGATTTTCTTTCCTAAATTGACTATATAATCTGCCATAAACAGAATATTTGCTATTTTAACAAACTCAGTCGGCTGAAACGACAGTGAACCTATTCCCAGCCACCTTCTTCTTCCGTTTATTTCTCTTCCCGCTACCATAGTAACTATCATCAGAACAATGCTGAGTAAATATGCAGGAACGGCAAATCTCAGAATCTTGTGATAATCGATCAGAGATATCACAATCATGGCAGCAAAACCTATAAGCGCAAGGAATCCCTGCCTCTTCATGTAATAGCCGGGATCTCCCATCTTGATCTGTGCCGTATATGAGCTTGCAGAATAAATCATTACCAGACCGAATATGGTCAGGAAAATGATAGCAAACAGCAAACCGTAATCATAAAAATGTTTTCTCTTCGTTTTAGCCAACAGTCAGTTATCAGAGCTCGTTTACGTACTTCTTAAACAGAGTTCCTCTCTCCTCGTAGTTTTTAAACATATCCCATGATGCGCACGCCGGCGAAAGCAGAACACAGTCTCCCATTTCTGCATAGGATGCACAAACCTTGACAGCCTCTTCCAGGCTCTCCGCATACATCACATTATCAAATCCGTGCTTTCTGCAGCATTCTGCTATTGCGTCCCTGGTTTCTCCTATAAGAACAAGATATTTCACTCTTCCGTCAAATTCATCTATCCATTCATCATATGTTGAATGTTTGTCATATCCTCCTCCGATGAGAAGTATCGGACCGGGCATAGCCTGTACTGCTTTAATTGATGCATCCGGATTGGTTCCTTTGGAATCGTTGTAGTACTTTACACCTGTCCTCTCACGTACAAATTCTATTCTGTGCTCAACTGCAGTGAATTCCCGGCAGGCCGCACATATCTGTTCTTTCGGAACATCCATACAGAATCCCATGGCAATAGCCGCCATTGCATTTTCATAGTTATGCTGTCCTATTATTGTCAGATCACCGGTCGGCATAATTACTTCCTCTGAAACACCTTTGAACTTTCTGCATATATTTCCCTCTTTGAGATAATATCCTTCCTCCAGAATATGTCTGCTTGAGAAGAAAACGGTTTTTGCTTTCAGAGCATCAGACTGTCCGAACTCACGTAATACCGGATCATCATAATTCAGAACACAGAAATCTTTCTCTGTCTGATTCATCGTAATTGATTCTTTTATCGCAATATATTTCTCCATCGTGTGATGTCTGTTAAGATGGTCCGGAGTAATATTTAATATTGCACTTACATGCGGACGAAAATCCGATATGGTTTCCAGCTGAAAGCTGCTTGTTTCCAGAACAGTTACAGAAGTTTCATTTGTCTGAAGGCATGTCTCCGTATACGGAACTCCTATGTTCCCCACAACAAATGTTCCGGGATATTTCTTCTCCATTATTGCTCCCGTAAGTGCTGTTGTTGTGGTCTTTCCGTTTGTCCCGGTAATGGCTACAAGCTGTCCCTTATCCTTCTGAAATGCAAGCTGTATCTCCGACCAGATGGGAATCTGTGCCTGATCAAGCACTTTAACAAACGGGGCCTCCAGATCAATACCCGGGCTGATGATACAAAGTGTAACCGTATTAAGATCATTCTTCTTCAGTTCACCGGTCTTAATCAGCAGCTGTCTGGTTTCAGGGAAACTGTCTTTTATTTTTTCCACATTAATATTCACATTACTGTCATACAGTAATACGTCTCCTCCAAGCTGTAATAACATTTTTGCTGCCGCGATACCGCTTTTACCTGCTCCGGCAACCATGATCCTGTCAGCCATCTTTTTCCTCTTCTTTTCTGAATCTGTTTTCTGATTTTTAATTAAGTCCGATATATGAAATCAGACACATGATAATAGTTACAATAGTAAAAACAGCCACTACCCTGGTTTCTTTCCATCCGCACAATTCAAAATGATGATGAATAGGAGCCATTTTGAATATTCTCTTTCCGTGTGTAATCTTAAAATAACTTACCTGAAGTATTACCGAAAGAACTTCCACCAGATATATTACTCCGACAAGAAGTATAAAGATCGGCAGCCTGGTCATAAGTGCAAAACTTGAAACGAAACCTCCGAGGGCAAGTGAACCTGTGTCTCCCATAAAGACCTTTGCGGGATATACATTCCAGATCAGATAGCCCAGCATTGCACCTGCAACCGCACCTGCTATGGGTGCTATCCTGATATCAAGCTTTATCGCTGCAACTGCGAAGAATGCTGCAACCGCGCATGTTACCGAAGCGCAAAGTCCGTCAAGTCCGTCTGTGAAATTAACTCCGTTATCGGTTCCGAGAACCACAAAAAATACAAATGGTATGAACACCCATCCGAGCTTAACTATCACTCCCGAAAACGGAATAATAACTTCAGTTCCAACCTGAGGATTTCTGTATAAGTAGAAAGCAAATACTCCTGTTATTATTATCTGCATTGTCAGCTTCTGCCATACCTTCAGCCCCTCATTCTGCTTCTTTACAACTTTGAGATAATCATCAAGAAAACCGATTATGCCGAAAAGCAGAATAAACAAAGCAACCGGGATAATCATAGGATACTTTCCGGCAAATACCGCTGTCGTAATCATAATAGCAGCAATAAACATTATTCCGCCCATAGTAGGTGTACCGCTTTTCTTCTGATGCTCCTGCGGTCCAAGCTCACGTATATACTGTCCGAATTTCATTCTGTGAAGCACCGGTATACAAACCGGGCACAGAATTGTCGTTAAGGCAAAACACAGTATAGCTGCAATAATAGTATCCTTTATCATATAATTCCCTTACCCCTGATCGTTTATAATCCTGTAAACTCCGGAACCGTCTCTGCCTCAAGGCCCGGCGGAGTTCCCGGAAGCATCTCCTCTTCTTCTCCTTCTTCCGGAGTGAAATGCTCTACATACTCCTCTGTATCGTATGCCCTCTTTGTTTCCGGTTCTTCATGCTGTCCTTCTGATTGAACTTCTTCAGCTGCATTGTTCTCCTGAACCTGTTCCTGACTTACTTCTTCCTGAGCGGCTGCAGACTGGGCCGCATCTGCGGCGCCTTCGGTTTCTTCTTTTTTATCCAGTCCGAAATATACCGGTTCGGGTGGTTCGTATTCGCTGTCATCACCTTCTCTGAAGATATTCATGTATGGAAGTACTTCATACATTATAGCCCTGAAAATATTAGTTGCAAAAGTCGAATGTGCCTGATCGTCGGTATTCGGCTCGTCAACTACAACATAACAGAGTACCTGCGGATCTTCTATCGGTGCACAACCGATAAAAGAAACAACATAGTTCTTTTTGTCACGGGGGAATTTCTCGGCTGTTCCTGTCTTTCCTCCGATATTGTATCCCGCTATCTTTGCGGCTTTTCCTGTTCCCTCTTCTACGGTTTCAGACAGTGCATTGTTTATAAATGCAGAAGTTGACGGGCTGACAGTCTGTCTGACAAGTTTAGGCTCGATATTGTTTACTACCGACCCCTGTGAATTAAGTATCTGTTTCACTATATGCGGTTCATAATATGATCCGCCGTTTATGACAGAAGCATATGCTGCAGCCATCTGAACCATGGTGCAGTTGTAGTTCTGTCCGAATGCATTTGTCGCAAGGTCGGAAGAATACATATCTGCGGGATCACGTATAAACTGTGCCGTATCCGGCTCTCCGGGAAGATCTATTCCTGATTTCTGTCCGAATCCGAAAATATGAATGAATTTGGTGAATTTTTCTTTCCCCACTCCTTCGACTATTTTCATCATGGCAACGTTGCACGACTGCATGATACTTTCCGTAACATTCAGCCATCCGTGTCCTGAATGGACGTTACATCTGATTTTCCATCCTCCGACTTCCTTGTATCCTTCACAAAGATAGGATTCCGTACCGTTTATGGTACCTTCTTCAAGTGCTGCCGATACAGTGAAGATTTTGGATGTAGAACCCGGTTCATATGTATCCGTAACGCAGAAATTTCTCCATACACTGTTCCATGCGTCATTCATCTGCGCATCATCAAATCCGGCCAGTTCTTCTTCCGTATAGTATGCGCTTATATCTCTCGGATCGTTCAGATTAAAAGGATGACTGTTGGCCATAGCCAGTATTTCACCGTTCTTGGGGTTCATCACTATGCATGCGGCAGTCTTTGAACCCATCTCGTTCTGAAACTGCATGAGATATTTTTCAACGATGTTCTGTATGTTAATATCTATCGTCGACACAACTGTATTTCCGTCCTGTGCCGGTTTGATAACACGTTCAAGCGTTGAATCATCATTCAAGTAACCGTATTCTCTGCCATTGGTTCCCGTCAGTTCGTCGTTATAATACTGCTCGATTCCACCGGAACCCTCAAGACCGTCTTCAAACGTAAATCCGACAAGACATGATGCTGCCGTGTTATTGGGATAATACCTCTGATATGAATCCTCAAACCATATTCCGTATACTCTTCTTGAGTCTCCGTTCTGTTTGAATTCGTTGTTTATTTCCTCTTTCCTGTTTTCGAATTCAGTTTTCTGATCAAATGTCATCTGCTTGGCATAACGTACATAGGCACTGTCTGATTTTTCGATAATCAGATTTCTGAGTTCTGCTGTTTCAAATCCGAAAACCTCATTAAGAAGAGTTATCGTAGGTTCAAGATAATTCTCCTGATTTGAGTTGATCTGTGACGGATCAATGATAAGATTATATACTTTAGTGGATGTCGCCAGAAATGATCCGTTTCTGTCTGTTATATCTCCTCTTCTTGCGGGAATATCTCTCGAATCATATCTCTGCTGACTTAAGATTTTCTGATTATATTCATCGGAATAATTGCTCTGAATGCTGCAAAGAGTAACAATTAACGCAATTAAAGCCAGCAATATTACCATCCCGGTAATTGCCAGCTTTGCCTGCATCGGACGAGTCAGTCCTTTATTGCGTCCTTGAGTCGGATTTTCATTCTGTGATGTTTTCATTCTGCCTTACATACTCAGTCGGTGTCTTTTCATATGTCAGAATCTGGTCTTTATTTGCGTACACCATACCAAGTTCTTCCGTAGCTACTCTGTATATTTCATCCAGATCGATGCTGGCATCTATCCTTGATTCAAGCGCATCATTATCAGCAACATACTGCTCGAGTATCTTTTCCTGAACCTCGATATTCTTGATGCGTGTAGTTATCTCTGACTGCAGTCTGAGGTAGGAAACACACATTGCAAGGACCACAATAAGTGCCAGTGTCAGTACGATCACATACGGTGCGTCCATACTGAGCGCTTTTTCTATCTTCTTCTGAGAATGTATCTTATCTCTGGCTCTCTGGTATTCATCTCTTTCATATCTGCCCGGAAGTTCATATCCCTTCCGAACAGTATTTCCATATACATAACCTGTCTGTGCCATAACTATGCCCTCTCAAATACCCGCAGTTTTGCGCTTTCGCTTCTTCTGTTATCGTTCAGCTCTTCCTCGCCCGGGAGGATCGGCTTCCGTGTTATTACTTTGCCCTTACTTACTTTTCCGCACACGCATACCGGAAAATCCGGTGGACATGTGCAGGGATTTTCTGCTTTCCTGAATGCGTCCTTTACGATCCTGTCCTCAAGACTGTGAAATGTTATGATACACAGTCTTCCTCCGGGATTAAGCATATCTATCATCATATCTATTGAATCCCTGAGGACCGTGAGTTCCTTGTTTAATTCTATCCTTATCGCCTGAAACGTTCTTTTTGCCGGATGTCCGCCCGTAACTCTCATCTTCATGGGAATGGCCTGTTTTATTATTTCGGCAAGCTGTGTGGTCGTTTCGACAGGTGCCTTTTCTCTTTCGGCACAGATATGTTTTGCTATATTCTGTGCAAACCTGTCTTCTCCGTAATTTCTTATTATCGAAGCAAGTTCCTGAAGTGAGTATCCGTTTACTATGTCTGCCGCGGTAACAGGATTTCTGTCATCCATCCTCATATCCAGCGGTGCTTCTATCTGATAGGAAAATCCCCTCTCACCGGTATCCAACTGATAACTTGATACTCCCAGATCCAACAGGATTCCATCGACTCCGTTAATTCCCATGCCTTTCAGCACGGAACTCATATTGACATAGTTTTCCCGAACTATCGATACTCTGTTTTTGAACTCCGACAGGCGCTGTGTTGCTGCCTGTATCGCATCTTTATCCTGGTCTATTCCTATAAGTCTGCCGTTATCTGTCAGACGTCTGCAAATCTCATATGAATGACCTCCGCCGCCAAGAGTCCCGTCTGCATATATCCCGTCGGGTTTTATCTGAAGCGACTCTATGGTTTCTGCCAGCATTACGGATTTATGATTGAATGTCATAATACAATTCCTGACTGATAGAGCTTTTCTGCTGCCGAATCGGCATCTATCTCCTGTGCCCTGATCCATGCATCTTTATCCCATATCTCTATGTGATCAATATTTCCGATCATAACGGCGTCCTTGCTGATTCCCGCATATTCTCTGAGCGGAGCCGGTATCAGTACTCTGCCCTGTTTGTCAAATTCTGATTCCGATGCTGATCCCACCATCATACGTCTTATCGTTCTTGAATCCTCGGTAAGCATCGGCATCTGAGCCAGTTTTTCCTGAACCCCTCTCCAGTTTTCCATATCATAAATAGAAAGGCAACGATCAAAACCCTTAGTAATTACAAAGGTTTCGCCCAGTTTATCGCGGAACTTCGAAGGTACGATTACTCGTCCCTTCGCGTCCACTGTATGATTAAATTCACCCATGAACATAACCAACTGTTTATAATTCCTTCCCACTTATTACCACTTTTTAACACTTTATGCCACTATTTTACATAATTAACCATATTATTGCAACTATTTTCTTAATAATTTACCAAAAAAGAACACCAGGGACTGTCCCTAATGTTCATTGTTCGAAAAAAAATACAAAGAACAC
>JAGHSD010000081.1 GCA_018066045.1 Candidatus Darwinimomas equi
TGATGTGCAACACGGTATATTACCGGATCACGCATGTTGATATTGGGTGAAGCCATATCGATTTTTGCTCTCAGAACACGCGCTCCGTCTTCTATTACACCGCTGCGCATTTCCTCAAACAAAGCAAGATTTTCCTCTATACTTCTGTCACGATACGGTGAATTTTTTCCCGGAGTATTGAAATCTCCTCTTGTTTCGCGAATCTCATCCGCACTGAGATCGCATACGAATGCCTTGCCTTTTTTAATAAGTTTTACGGCGCACTCATACATAGTCTCAAAATAATCAGATGCAAAGAATAATCTGTCTTCGAAATCGGCACCAAGCCACTTAACATCAGCTATAATAGACTGAACGAATTCGTCTTTTTCCTTTGTAGGATTTGTATCATCAAATCTCATATTGAACTTTCCGCCGTACTCCTGCGCAAGTCCGTAATTGGTAAGTATGGATTTTGCATGACCTATGTGCAGATATCCGTTTGGCTCCGGAGGAAATCTTGTCTGAACATGATCATATACTCCCTCTGCAAGATCTTTTTCTATCTCAATCTCGATAAAATTCTTTGAAACCTTTTCTTCTGATTTTTCTTCATCAATGTTTGTTTTGATTTCTTCGCTCATAATAACCCCTCTGCTTTATCCTGCCAGTTTTTCCGCCTGATCCGCGGCAATGAGGCTGTCCAGGATTTCATTTAAATCTCCGTTCATTATCTCTTTTATTCTGTAAGAAGTAAAGTTAATTCTGTGATCTGTCACTCTGTTTTGCGGGAAATTGTAAGTCCTTACTTTCTCGGATCTGTCTCCGGTTCCTATCTGACTCTTACGCTCTGCCGATTCCGCCTTCTGCATTTTTGCAAGTTCCAGATCGTATAGTTTTGACCTCAGCAATGCAAATGCTTTATTCTTATTCTGCAGCTGGGATTTCTCAGTCTGTGAGTAAATAACTATTCCGGTGGGAATATGTGTCAGCCTTACTGCGGAATCTGTTGTATTAACACATTGTCCGCCATTTCCCGATGCACGCATTACATCGATTTTACAGTCATTCATGTCGATCTGAACATCCACCTCTTCGGCTTCCGGCATAACTGCAACAGATGCTGTCGATGTATGAATTCTTCCGCCGGACTCTGTTTCCGGCACACGCTGGACTCTGTGTACCCCGGATTCATATTTCAGCTTCGAATATGCTCCTTTACCGGTGACCATAGCCTCTATTTCCTTTATGCCTCCGAGACCGGTATCATTGATATTCACGATATCGACCTTCCATCCCTGTGCATCACAGAAATGCTGGTACATCCTGAACAGCTCCGCCGCAAACAGCGCGGCTTCTTCGCCTCCTGCTCCGGCCCGTATTTCAAGTACTATATTCTTGTCATCATTCGGATCCTTTGGGAGAAGCAGTATCTTCAGTTCTTCTTCAAGCTGACTCTGACGTTTTCTTGCATCTGCCAGTTCTTCCTTGGCCATTTCACGCATTTCCTCGTCATTTTCATCAGCTAAAATCTCCAGTGCACTCTCTTCGTCTTCTTTTGCCTGCTTATATTCTTTATAGGCATTCACAAGCGGAAGCAGATCCGACTGCTCCTTCATCAGCTTTCTGAATCTGTCCTGGTCATTTGCCACTTCAGGGCTTCCCAGCTCAGCCATAAGCTCCTCATAATGTTTTAATAAATCTTCTAAATTGTCGAACATACTACTCTGTCCAATCCCGATAAATCCCTGATTACTTCTATTTGATTAAATGAATTATTTTTCAGCAGGTCACAGACTTCTTCTGCCTGATCATAACCGATTTCGAGATACAGCTTACCTCCACGCTTAAGGTGTTTCCCGGCCTCTGCGGCAATAATCCGGTAGAATTTCAGTCCGTCTTCGTCACCGTCAAGTGCCATTCTCGGCTCATGATCCCTGACCTCTGTCATGAGTTTCCCGCATACCTCAGTTCTGATATATGGGGGATTACTGACTATGATATCTAAATCTTTAAGCCCTTTCAGTTCAGAAAACATATCACTTTCGAAGAATACTATTTCCACTCCGTTTGACGATGCATTTGCATCCGCAATCTCCAGTGCGTTCCTCGAAATGTCAGACCCGTATACATGTCTGTAGCCTCCGATTTTCGCAAGTGCTATCGCTATGCATCCGCTTCCGGTACACAGATCAAGAACCGATACATCTTTCTCTTTATTATCCGTTAATATCTTTTCCACGAGTATTTCCGTATCGAAACGCGGAATAAGGACATTTTCATCTACATACAGATTCAGTCCGCAGAAATTCGACTCATGCGTTATATACTGAAGCGGAACACCGGATTTGCGAAGTTGTATGGCATCGCGGTATCTGCGCACCTTTTCGTCAGGAACCGATGAAACTGTATACCCGGCAAGCAGCTGCGTCATATCAATCTCACATGCCCACAGAAGCAGAAGGCGGGCATCATTTTCCCCCTCCTGCAGACTGAACAGTGCTATTCGTCCCTCATCATACAAATCAAAGTAACTGCTCATCCCGTTTCTTCTCTGCCTCTGCAGTTTCGGTCGTTTCTTCTACGGTCTCCGCTGTCTCTTCAGCCGGTACTTCCTCCGTCACCTCTTCCGGAATTCCGTCCGGATATAATTCAGGAAAATTCTCAGTAAGAAATGCTCGCCAGTCAAATACCTTTGATGTTGCCGCTATAGCCACCTCACACATATCCGGTGTCGGCTCCTTTGTCGTAAGTCCCTGCATCCACATGCCGGGGCGGCTGAGTATATTGATAACCGGTGATTCGCTTCTTCCCGCAATTCTCAGAAATTCATATGATACTCCCGCAATAACCGGAATAAGCAGTATCCTGCTGATTGCCCTTAACGCAAGATTGTCTATGCGTATTACCATAAAAAACAGGATACTTATTATCATTACTATAATGATAAAACTTGTTCCGCAGCGTTTATGTTCCTTGGAACCGGCCATCACGTTTTCCACATTGAGTTCTCTTCCGAGTTCAACGCAGTTAATACATTTATGTTCGGCACCGTGATACATAAAAGTCCTCTTAATATCTTCCATTCCGGATATCAGCTTGATATATCCGATGAAGTTGCCTATTCTGATAAGACCCTCAATCAATGCCATGACATAATAGTTCTTAATAACATTCTTTAGAAGATTGCTTATGAACATAGGCAGAAGCATAAACAGACCCACTGCAAGAATCAATGCAATCACAACTGCCGCATCCATAATAATCTTTTCCGTTTTATCTCCGAACTTTTCATAGAGCCATTTTTCAAATTTTGACGGTTCTTCCTCAGCTTCCTCACCCAACATATCCGCAGAAGCTGTTATAGTCTTAAGTCCAAGCGAAAGTGATCTGATAAACGCAAAAACACCCCGGACAAACGGCCATTCCGATACAGAATGTTTGTTGCCCGGTGTTTCACATGCCTGAACATCAACTGCGATTTCTTTGTTGGCTTTTCTCACGGCAATGGCATACCTGTCTTTATTCATCATCATGATGCCTTCAAGTACTGCCTGACCGCCGATTCCGCTGTATACTCTCTTCATCCGGTATCCCTTTCCACTTTGGTACGAACACAGCGCTCAACATAAAGTTGCCCGCTTAAGGTACAAAAAAAGAGCGCAGGTAACAAACCTGGCTCTTTTATGAATTCTACTGCTGTGCAAGTGTACCGTATTTCTTGTTGAACTTATCAATACGTCCACGAGCCTGTGTTGCCTTCTGCTGTCCTGTATAGAACGGATGGCACTGTGAACAGATTTCTACGTGTATTTCTTTCTTTGTTGATCCTGTTGTGAATGTGTTACCGCAGTTGCATGTAACTGTAGCCTGATTATACTCAGGATGAAGTCCTTCTTTCATATTATATACCTCTTTTCTGAAATTGCTGATTTCCAAACAGCTTGAACAGTATATCACATAGTCAATGAGGTGTCAACAATCAGGCCCACCGGACAGTGATCAGATCCCATGATATCCGGATATATGACCGCATCTTCAATCTTATCCGCTATCCTGTCCGAACAGATAAAATAGTCTATTCTCCATCCTATGTTCTTTGCTCTGGCATTCATACGGTACGACCACCATGAGTATGCATCTGTCCTGTCAGGATAGAGGTGTCTGAATGTATCCGTAAATCCCTCGGCAAGGACTTTTGTCATCTTACCTCTTTCTTCATCGGTAAATCCCGGATTCCCGCGGTTTGACTTCGGATTCTTCAGATCTATTTCTTCATGTGCTACATTCAGATCTCCGCAGTAAATCACAGGCTTTCTGCTGTCCAGTTTTTTGATATATGCCAGAAAATCCTCTTCCCATCTCATTCTGTAATCAAGGCGGGTGAGTTCATGCTGCGCATTCGGGGTATAGCATGTTACCATGTAAAATCCTGCAAATTCGGCTGTAATTACTCTGCCCTCATGGTCATGTTCATCAACGCCTATTCCGTATGTAACCGAAAGCGGCTTTTTCTTTGTAAACAATGCCGTTCCCGAATAGCCTTTTTTGTCGGCATAGTTCCAGTAATCATAATATCCCGGCAGATCCAGTTCCAGCTGTCCCTCGGACAGTTTCGTTTCCTGCAGGCAGAATATATCCGCGTCGGATTCATGAAAAAAATCAAGAAATCCCTTTCCGACTGCCGCTCTTATTCCGTTAACATTCCAGCTGATAAGTTTAATCATCTGACTCCTCTGATTCCGAAACATTATATGTAAATCTCTTTCGTGCGGATGCATCACTTTCAAGATATTCATCATATGTTGTCATCTTGTCGATCAGCTTTCCGTCATATATTTCCATGATACGGTTTGCCGTAGTCTGAACCACCTGATGATCCCTGGATGAGAAAAGCAGCACTCCGGGGAACTTTATCAGTCCGTTGTTCAGAGCCTGAATTGATTCCATATCCAGATGATCAGTGGGCTCATCCAGAATAAGTACATTTGCCGCACTTATCATGAGTTTTGAAAGCATAACTCTGACTTTCTCTCCTCCGGAAAGAACTTTAACCAGCTTGATTCCGTCCTCGCCGGCGAAAAGCATTCTTCCTAAAAATCCTCTTACATATGTCACATCTTTATTATCCGAATACTGCGTCAGCCATTCAGTGATATTTTCACTTCCGGAGAAATCCTTGGTGTTGTCCTTCGGAAAATAACTCACTTTGGTCGTAAGCCCCCACTTGTAGTCTCCTTCATCTGGTTCTATCTCTCCGGCCAGTATTCTGAACAGTGTTGTCTTGGCTTTTTCATTCGGTCCTACAAATGCCACTTTATCCGTACGGTTCAAAACGAAACTGATATCATCAAGAACCTTCTCTCCGTCAATTGTCTTTGACAGATGCATAACTTCCAAAACCTCATTTCCGATTTCACGTTCAGGCCTGAAATCTATAAAAGGATATTTCCTTGATGACGGTCTGATATCTTCAAGTTCGATTTTCTCAAGAGCTCTCTTACGTGACGTTGCCTGTTTTGACTTCGCTGCATTTGCAGAGAACCTGGCAATAAACTCCTTGAGTTCTTTGATTTTCTCTTCTTTCTTTCTGTTGGCTTCCTTCATCTGACGTATCATCAGCTGTGAAGACTCTGACCAGAAATCATAATTACCGGCATAAAGCTGAATCTTTCCGTAATCGATATCAGCAATCATGGTACAAACCTTATTAAGAAAGTATCTGTCATGGGATACCACTATAACAGTATTCTCAAAATTAATAAGAAACTCTTCCAGCCATGCTATGGCATCCAGATCAAGGTGGTTAGTCGGCTCATCCAGAAGGAGTATATCCGGATTTCCGAACAAAGCTCTCGCCAGAAGAACCTTTACCTTAAGTGCTCCGGGAAGGTCTCCCATCTTCTGATAATGATACTCGTTTTCAACACCAAGGCCGTTAAGAAGATTCTCAGCATCCGATTCAGCTTCCCATCCGTTCATCTGCGCGAAGTCCGCCTCAAGTTCCGCTGCTTTTATTCCGTCTTCGTCAGAGAAATCTTCTTTCATGTAGATAGCTTCCTTCTCTTTCATGACATCATACAGATGCTGGTTTCCCATGATTACACAATCAAGAACATTGCAGTCATCATATTTGAACTGATCCTGTTCAAGAAATGAGAGCCTTTGTCCGGCTGTCATGCTGACATCGCCGTTCGTCGGCTCCAATTGTCCGGAAAGTATCTTCAGAAATGTGGATTTTCCCGCTCCGTTTGCACCTATAAGTCCGTAGCAGTTTCCTTCGATAAATTTTATATTTACATCTTCAAAAAGGGCTTTCTTTCCAAGACGCAGCGTAACATTATTTGTCTGAATCATTTTCTTTTCTCCTTAATGTAGTTGACCATAAAAAGTATAACATAAACAACGTGTTTATCACATAATTTCAACTGAAATGAGTCTATCACCTTCGTATTTTAATGTCATATTTATTGTTTCCGTCCCCCTGAGAAGTTCACTGAGAAAATATCGGTCTCCCTCCCAGAGACTAAGTCCCATAATCTTATCTTTATCAATCCATCTGAGTTCACCCTCATCACAGGTATCCGGAATTGTACCTGTAAAATCCGATGCGGAATAAAGATACATGTCCTCATCTTCCCATCTGTCAGAAATAAACCTGACGATTCCGTGAAAATGGTACCTTGTAAGTGTCAGTCCGGTCTCCTCCCTGACCTCTCTCAGCAGACATTCTTCCGGAGTTTCTCCTGCTTCAAACTTTCCGCCTATTCCGACCCATTTACCCTCATTCAGGTCATTCTCCTTCTTGTTTCTGAGAAGCATAAGGTATTTACCGTCTTTCTCTATATAACAAAGTGTCGTGTTTATCATGCCGTTCTCCATTCTCTGTCCAAAACCGGACTAATTATAGCATACTTCAACCCATGTTTGAACGAGCTATAATTATAGCT
>JAGHSD010000106.1 GCA_018066045.1 Candidatus Darwinimomas equi
TATCAGGCTCTCGAAAACGAGATGGCAGAGGAATAAAGAAATGCATCATCTCTCATCAGGATATCTGAAAAAAATCAAACCATATCTCACAAGTCTGAGTAATGCAGAATATGAAAAATTGATCACCGACCATGATGATGCGATACTGTATCTTGAAAAACATCTGGGAAAGAATCCGAAGATGACCAGATGGATTGTTCAAAGTATCGGTCATTACATTTACAGCAACTCTAAAGAGAACTTCTATGTGGATTATCAGAAGGTTTCTCTTACTGATGATATCACCTACTGGTGTTTTCAGCCGCCTGCAGGCGGCTGTGTGCACCTCTTTCAGACGCCGCAGGGAAAACTTTTGATTGACTGCGGCTATGGCGCAAATTATGATGACTGGTGCAGAATCCTCTTAGAATTTAATCTGGGAGATTTTTCTGACACACGCCGTCTTTTAATTACGCACGGTGATGCAGACCACTGCGGTATGTCAGGGTTAATTCCCTGCGCTGCATATATGCATCCGGTAACAAAGAAACTGCTCGAAGACGGCTCACGCGGATTTGCCGCGGTAAATGATTATCCGGAACTTGTCAGGACATACACGACGGGAATCAATGTTATATCAAAACTCTCTCTGCCGAAAAAGATTCAGACATCCCCTACAGAAAAAATAGGAACTCGCGGTGAATTTCCAGTAATCGACACGATTGACTTTTGCGGACTGCACTTCGAGGTGTGGGAAAGCAAAGGCGGTCATCTTGCAGGGCAGCTGTTCTATTATGAACCAAATTTCGGACTGCTTTTTACCAGTGACTGCTTTTTAAATCCGGCAAGTATCACAAAGCCGAGAAAAGAGTTCGGCTCAATTCCTGATTATCTTATAACATCAGTAAACATCAACAGCAGACTTGCCGCAGAAGAGAGAAAAAGTCTTCTGCAGACTGCACATCTTCTTGATTCCAAGCTGAAAGCCGAAGGAAAGAGACTTCGTCTCTGCTGCGGACACGGGGCGGTTTCGGGATTTGACGAGGAAGGAAAGGTGCGTATCGCAGATTCAGTTACGCATTTCTCATACCGCCCGAAAGGAATCGAAGGGCTGATTCATGCAGGTATGAAGCTGAGCAGAATCGTAAAAGAAAAGACTGCATGAATCTTTTCTCATGTTTTTGGGCACTGCATAATCGATGATTTTTTCCGTCATAAGCGAGATGAAATAGAGACATGCACGATATTCTGAAGCGCTGCAAAGATGGAGACATCTCCTTTCTTTCTGAAACCGCGGCGGCAGAACAGACAACACCTGAACGCCTTGCCCGCTTAGTTGTATCCGGAAGGACAATCATTCTGAAAAATGATGAACGATACGGAAAAGCACTTGCCGTCGGTGAAAATACCTTCGTTAAAGTAAACGTCAATGTAGGTACATCAGGCATCAACTGCAGTCCGGAACTGGAACTTAAAAAAGCCGAGGCGGCTCTGCAAAACGGTGCGGATACGTTAATGGATTTATCCACTGGAGGAGATCTGAAAAAAATCAGAGAGTCAATGCTGAAACTTGCCTCTCCTCTTGGAACTGTCCCCATCTATGAAGCAGTCCGCCGTGCCGGAAATGTTCTGGATTTAACGCCTGATATTCTCTTCAATACCATTCGTGATCAGGCGCGTGAAGGAGTTGACTTTATGACGCTTCACTGCGGAGTAAATCTCGATGCCTTGGACGCTCTGAAAAAAGACCCGAGAGTAATGGGTGTTGTCTCTCGCGGAGGTTCATTTCATACCGCGATGATGATAGCATCAGGTGATGAAAACCCGCTTTATAGTGAATATGATTATCTTTTAGAGATTCTTGATGAGTACAATATAACACTCTCATTAGGTGACGGTATGCGCCCGGGAGCATACGTGGATTCAGTAAAACTTGCCAAGACACAGGAGTATCTGACACTTGGAAAACTCGCCCGAAGAGCTTACGATAAAGGAATTCAGCGCATGATTGAAGGTCCGGGACATATGGACTATCAGGAAATCCCCTACAACATAAAAATGATAAAAGAGATTACCAACCATGCACCGCTCTA
>JAGHSD010000087.1 GCA_018066045.1 Candidatus Darwinimomas equi
CCCCTGAATCCGTAGTGATCCATGGCCTTCTTGACACCCGGAACACCTGCTTTTCCCGACCATTCCGCCGAGGTTTCGGCAACATCAGAGTAGAGCTTCCGGGCCTGCTCAATATCGCCGGAAACAAAAAGATCATATACCCTGCAGCATTCATCGGGGATGTAATCCGCACAGGCAAGAACGGCGCCGATAGCGCCTGCCTCCAGACCGGACATGAATTTCCGTATCGTTCCTGCCAGAATATAAAAATCCATGCCGTTGACGGCATTTATGTAATCGGATATGTCGTTTACCGACGTGTCCTTCATTCCTGCGATATTGTCGTGTTCCGCACACCGGCGTATCAGCTCCGGAGAGAGGCACAGGCCCCCGGTGAATCTCGGGGCATTGTAAATCAGTACCGGGACCGGAGAACGGTCTGCTATATAGGCAAAGTACTGATAAAGCCCGTCGTCTGTCAGAAGATCCCTGAAATAAAACGGAGTCAGGACAGACACAAAATCAGCTCCCAGATCGGCGGCTTTTTTGGAAAATTCAGCAGATGAATAAGCTGATTCACGTCCCGCACCCACAATAAGAGTTTTTGAAGACGGAGTCAGACTTCTGATAAGCTTCACCATCTCAAGAGATTCATTCTCGACGAGTGAGCGGAATTCTCCGTTCGAACCGAGCGGCATATATCCGGAAAGTCCGGTGGAGTTATATTTTTCGATGTTTGAGGCAACTGCATCAAAATCCAGAGACTGATCTTCCCTGAACGGAGTTGTAAGAGGTGCGATTACCCCGGAAAGTTTGTTTTTAACATTATTTTTGTCCATAACAGTCACTATTTTACATCATTATCCCAAAGAAATGCACATTTTTTGAAAAAAACCGGAAAACTACGGAACATGAAAGTATAAAGGGCTTTTACGGTTGAAAAAACACATATTTTTAGTATAATAAAGTAACTATGGGTTTTTGTGCCCAATGAAAGGAAAATACTATGGTTCATAATAAAGACGGGGTCATAGAAATAGACTTGATGGAGGTCCTGAATGCTTTTATAAAAAAAGCATGGCTGGTTGTCCTGTGCGTTATCATTTTCGCGATCTGCGGATTTGCGTATGCTTTTTATGGTATCGCACCTACCTACAAGTCAAGTGTCATGTTCTATGTAAACAATAATACTGCCAGGAATGAATACGATATGACCAAGCTGAATATCTCATCTGCAGATATCTCCGCAGCCAAGAGTCTTGTCGATACTTATGCAGTTATACTGAAGACGAGGAATACTCTCAATGAGGTCATCGCCCGTTCAGGTGAAGATATAGATTACAGGAAACTCAGCGGCATGGTGAGCGCAGCGGCAGTAAATGAAACCGAAGTATTCCAGGTAACGGTAACGAGCAGGGATCCTCTTCAGGCCGAGCATCTGGCCAATACCATAGCAGATGTGCTCCCTGAGAAGATTGCTTCAATCGTAGAAGGAAGCTCGGCACGTGTCGTTGATTATGCAGTCATACCTACGATGAAGTCTGCACCGAGTCTCAAGAAATATGCACTCACCGGAGCGCTCATCGGATTTGTAGTAGCTGCAGTCATCATCATACTTATGCTGCTGCTTGATTATCAGATTCATACTGAGGATTATCTCATCAATACTTATCCGGAGATACCGCTGCTTGGTGTGATTCCGGATTTCGATATGAGGAGAACATATGGAAAATATCTCAGATACGGACGCAAAGGAAAGTACGGATATTACAAGAATAATTATTACTACAGCACTGACACGGACGATACCGGAGATAAGAGCACAGGCGGTGATACAGGAGCTTCCGGTCAGACAGATGAGACATTGAAACCGGGCAGGACAAGGAAGAAACGAAATAGGCTTACTGTTAAGAAGGTTGAGAGAAGCGTATCGCAGGAAAGGTAATCAGGCATGGGATATTATTCTAAGAATTATTATTACTCAAAAGATTATTCCGGTCAGAGCGACGATGAGGTCCGCAGCGAGAAAGAACGTATCGGAAAATCATTGAATTTTGCTGCCCGAGAGGCATACAAGCAGCTCAGAACGAATCTGGATTTTGCTCTTGCCGATGTACCGGGATGCAGGTGTGTAGGACTGACAAGTCCTATGAGAGGTGAGGGCAAGTCTCTGACATCGATCAATATCAGCTATTCACTTGCAGAGGATGGATATAAGGTCATTCTCCTTGAATGCGATCTGCGCCTTCCGTCTCTGGGTAAAAAACTCGGGATCAAACAGAAAAAGGGTTTAACGGAGATTCTTGCCGAGAACGGACCTCTGACATCGATCAATCCGATGTGTGTTGTTGAGGAACATGGCGGATATTTTGATATCATGACAGCAGGGAAGATACCACCCAATCCGCAGGAGCTTCTGGGATCGTCACGTATGGCGGAGTTTATGAATTTTCTCAGATCCATGTACGATTATATCATACTTGACCTTCCGCCTGCTACAGTAGTTGCGGATGCACTTGTTGCATCCAAGGTGGTTGACGGCATGCTGATGGTTATAAGACATGATCATTCCGAGAAGGGTGCGCTTGCAGAGGCCCTGAGGTCTATGGATTTTGCAGGCATCAGAACACTTGGATTTGTATTCAATGCTGCCAATAACGATGACAGCGGCTATTCAAGAAGATATAAGAGATACAGATATTACAGAGGCAGAGCCGGAAAAGGTTACGGATATTACAGGAAGAGCTATTACACCGGTGATTACGGTTACGGCTATGGCTATGGATATGAGAATGTTCAGAGTGAACAGCCTCGCAGCAATAAGGAAGAAGAAAGTGATAGATATACACACACATCTGATACCGGGAATTGATGACGGATGCGAATCTCTGGAGGAGACAAAAAAGGTTTGCGAGATGATGAGATCACAGGGCGTTAACAGGATTATTGCAACGCCTCATTTCTATGCAGACAGCAGTGATCCGAAAGAATTTCTGCTCAAAAGAAACGAAGCATTCAGGAGCATGGGAGATCTCGTACGTGAATACAATATCAGAAAAGGTGCAGAAGTCAGGTATTTTACCGGCATAGGAAGAGCTGACGGCATAGAGCTTCTGAAGATAGACAGATCGGATTTTATGATGCTTGAGCTGGCAGACAAAAGAGTAAATGAAATCGTGATAGACGATCTGATGGAACTGAGATTCAGAAATATCAGACCGATAATTGCTCATCTTAACAGGTACAGCGAGTTCAATAACGACAGATTTATAGAATTCTGCAACATGAACGGAATTCCGATTCAGCTCAATAC
>JAGHSD010000037.1 GCA_018066045.1 Candidatus Darwinimomas equi
ATTGAATAGAGTGTCAAATTACAACAATGATGGTTGGATATAAAAGAAAACTTTGATGAATGAATGTGGCATAGCACGATGCTGCTATGCCACAAAAGTCGATATAAGCGGCTTTACAGCATCTTGATCTTATCGTTGTATGTTTTCCGAAGCAGGAATATATTGACAACCGTAGTTGCTGCTTCAGCTATCGGATAGCACCACCAGAGTGCGTTTATTCCGAACACCTTTCCGAGAATAAATGCTGCAGGAAGAAGGATAACAATCTGCCTGAGAATGGAAATAATAAGTGCATATGTTCCGTTTCCGAGTGCCTGGTAGGCCGATAATACTACGATGTTGAATCCCGCAAAGATAAAATGGAATGAAATGATGGCAAGAGCCCTGCTTCCGAGTGCGAGCAGCTCTCCGTCTGCATTGAACAGTTTCATAAACCATTCCGGGAAGATATTAAAAAGCAGGGTTCCAAGAAGCATGATGCAGGTTGAAGCAATAACCGCATATTTCATAGTGCTGATGATACGGTCTTTTTTCTTTGCACCATAGTTATATGCAATGATAGGCACCATTCCGCTGTTCATACCGAAGATCGGCATAAGTATGAAACTCTGAAGTTTAAAATACACTCCGTAAACTGTTACAGCTGCTTCTGAATAAGCAATCAGTATGGAATTCATGATATAGGTCACAATCGAGGTTATCGCCTGCATAAAGAACGACGGTACTCCGACCGAAAGAATTTCCCTGATGACAGACATCTGAGGTTTGAAATTCTTCCAGATTACGGATACATCGTGATTCCTGCAGATGTTGAAGACAATTGCAAGGATCATTGCAAGGAACTGTCCTGCGACAGTTGCAATCGCGGCACCCTTTATACCCATTGCCGGAAGTCCGCACAGACCGAAGATAAGTATCGGATCAAAAATGCAGTTGAAGATAGCTCCGCAGCACTGGCTGAGCATGTTATAGAACGTATTTCCGGTTGCCTGAAGCACACGTTCGAATGTGACTTCAAGAATAAAACCTATTGAAAGGCTGCATACTATTGAAAGATAGTCGGTGCCGTACTGCATTATGACCGGATTGGACGTCTGAGTTGAAAAATACCATTTCGTTCCGAATAATCCGAAAAGCAGGAAAACAACTGCTCCGCACAATGCTATAAATATTCCGTTATAACAGGCGTCCTGTGCTTTCTGGCGGTTACCCTCTCCGAGTGACCGTGAGAGTAAGGCAGCCATACCTACTGCCATGCCTACTGAAAACGAGATCATAAGTGACTGAATAGGAAAGGCCAGGCTGGTGGCCGCAAGAGCCTGTTCACTGATTCTGGAAACGAAGATGCTGTCAACTATGTTGTAAAGTGCCTGAACCAGCATGGACAGGCAAAGCGGTGCGCTCATGGAAAACAGCAGTTTTCCGGTTGATTCGGTTCCCATTCTGTCAGCATTGATAGCTTTTGTTTTCAATTGAAGTGTCTCCTTTTACAGTAATTTTTCAGAATCGTAATCAATGATTTGTAAGACCTTCCGATACCATGATGTCGTAGATTTCATTTACACATTCTTTGCAGGCATCTTCCGTATCAGCTTCAGCCATAATACGTATCACAGGCTCCGTACCTGAAGGACGGAGAAGTATACGCCCGTCGCTTCCGAGTCTTTCGGTGATTCCGTCCAGGGCTGATTTTACAGCAGGATTATTCATAACGGCATCCTTGTCCTGCACCGGAACATTTTTAAGCACCTGAGGGTATTTACGGATTTCATCAGCAAGCCTGGAAAGCGGAAGCTTCCTGCTCATGACTACTTCCATTATTTTAATTGCAGTCACTATTCCGTCACCGGTGGTTGCATGCTTTGAGAATATGATATGTCCGCTCTGTTCTCCGCCGAGACAGTTGCCGTTGGCCTGCATATTTTCGTACACATATCTGTCACCGACTGCAGTCTTTTCATAACTTATGCCTTCACGGTCAAATGCTTTGTAAAGCCCGAGATTACTCATAATAGTGGTGACTACGGTGGTGTTGTATAGCTGTCCCTTTTCCTTCATGTATTTTCCGCAGATAAACAGTATTTTGTCACCGTCAACGACTTCGCCGTGTTCATCAACAGCTATACATCTGTCAGCATCTCCGTCAAATGCAAAACCTATATCACAATGCTGTTCCTGAACATACCAGCAGAGCTTTTCAATATGTGTGGATCCGCAGTCGCGGTTGATATTTGTTCCGTCGGGCTCGGCATTGATTACATGAGTCTGAGCCCCAAGTGCATCAAATACTGATTTTGCGATAGCTGAAGCAGAACCGTTCGAACAGTCCAGGGCAACTTTCTTTCCCTTGAAACTGTGTGCTGCCAGGCTGATAAGATAACCAATGTAACGGTTGCGTCCGGCATCGTATGAGATGGCCTGACCGATATTATCACGCAGTGCACGCGGAAGTTCCACCGGATTATCAAGATAATCTTCAATGCCTTCTATTACGGATTCTTCTAATTTTTCACCGTTCCCGTTAATAATCTTGATGCCGTTGTCATAATACGGATTGTGACTTGCGGAGATCATGATGCCGCAGTCAAAATCGTCGGCACGAACCATATAGCTTACCGACGGAGTAGTGGTTACATGGAGCAGATAAACATCTGCGCCGCTTGTAACAAGACCTGAACACAGAGCATCCTCGAGCATATAGCTGGAGCGTCTCGGGTCCTTGCCGATTACGACACGGCATTTGCCCGGCTCTTTGGGATCCTGTCCGTAATACCATCCGATATAGCGTCCGATTTTGTATGCTTCTTCGGCTCCCAAATCTACATTTATTTCACCGCGGAAGCCGTCTGTACCAAAATATTTACCCATTGAATACCTTTCCTTTCGGCAGATTTCAGCCTTAACTATTGTATTTGTTTACTAAAATTAAGTCAATGTGCAAGATATACAAATATGCTGCAGCAAACCGGCAGACTGTTATCATACGCAGTCACAGGATACAAATAAATTTGCGCCGGGATCGTCAATTTTATGATATAATCAATGTTTATGAGAGTATATTTTGATAACGCCGCAACCACGGCGGCAAGCGAGAGTGTAGCTGATATAGTCAGAAAAACCATGCTTGAAGATTACGGGAATCCCTCTTCAAAGCATATTATGGGCGTGGAGGCAGAGCGATATGTGCGTGAAGCAGCGGAAATCATTGCTGCAACATTAAAGTGCAAAGAAAAGGAAATTCTGTTTACATCAGGGGGAACGGAATCCAACAACACTGCACTTATAGGATGCGCAATCGCTAATCAGAGAGCCGGAAAGCATATTATAACGACAGGTATAGAACATGCCTCGGTATATGAGCCGCTTCTTTTCCTCGAGAGCCTTGGCTTTGAGATAACGGCACTTCCGGTAGATGAAAACGGTCATGTAAAACTTGATGTTTTGAAGGAAAGCCTGAGACCTGATACTATATTAGTGTCCACAATGATGGTGAATAACGAAATCGGTGCCATCGAACCGGTCAAAGAGATATCTGAAATAATAAAATCCTATAACAGGAATATCCTGTATCATGCAGATGCTATTCAGGCATACGGAAAACTGAAGATATATCCGAAACGCATGGGAATAGATCTGCTTAGCGTGAGCGGGCACAAGATTCACGGTCCGAAGGGAATAGGGTTCCTGTTTATTGATGAAAATGTCAAGATAAAGCCTATTATCTACGGAGGCGGACAGCAGCACGGTATGCGAAGCGGAACGATAAATGTTCCCGGTATCGCAGGACTCGGACAGGCTGCAAAAGAGGCATATGACAATTTCGATGAACGCATGAACTATATAAGCAGCATAAAAGATCACATCATTGATGGTGCAGAGAAGATAGAAGGCGTTACTGTCAGTTCATTGAAGGGCAGTGCGGGAGCACCTCATGTGGTGAGCATAAGCGTGGATGGAGTAAAGTCGGAAGTGCTGCTTCATGCGCTTGAAGACAAAGGAATATGTGTTTCCAGCGGATCGGCCTGCTCTGCACATCATCCGGGAATATCCGGAACACTGAAAGGGATAGGTTTAAAAGAGAGTCTGTTGGATTCGACTATAAGGATATCTCTGTGCGAACAGAACACTGTGGAGGAAGCAGATTACTTCCTGAATACACTAAAAGAACTTATTCCTCAGCTAAGGAGATTTACGAGAAAATGAAATTCAAAAGTTTTTTAATTAAATACGGCGAGATCGGATGTAAGGGGAAGAACAGATTCCTTTTTGAGGATGCACTTGTTAAACAGCTGCGTATAGCTATGGAGACTGTTGACGGGGTATTTACGGTTTCAAAGGAGCGAGGAAGAATATATGTAGATGCCGAAAGTGATTTTGACTATGAAGATGCGGTCGAAGCAATCAAGACCGTGTTCGGTATCGTAAGCTTCTCACCTATGGTAAGAATAGAAGAAAAGAGTATGGACGCTCTGAAGAAAGCCGTCACAGAGTATGTAAACACTGTGTACGGAGATAAAGAATTTTCATTCAAAGTGGATACCAGACGTGCAGACAAGACCTTCCCCGGAACATCAGAAACTATCAACTGTGATCTTGGTGAACTGGTGCTCAATAATTTCCCGAAAACCCACGTTGACGTTCATAAGCCCGAAGTGATGCTTCGTGTAGAAATCAGAAACAATATCAATATCTATTCGATAGAGATACCGGGACCGGGCGGAATGCCGATAGGAACCAACGGAAAGGCTATGCTGCTTTTGTCGGGCGGTATTGATTCACCTGTTGCAGGATATATGATTGCAAAACGCGGTGTGAAGATCGAAGCCGTATATTTCCATGCACCGCCTTATACAAGCGAGAGAGCAAAACAGAAGGTAATCGACCTGGCGACACAGGTCGCAAAATATGCAGGTCCTGTAAATCTTCATATCGTGAACTTTACCGATATTCAGATGCTGATTTACGAAAAATGTCCTCATGAGGAGCTTACGATCATCATGAGGAGATACATGATGCGTATTGCAGAGATTATCTGCAGAAATAATGAGGGTATGGCGCTTATCACCGGTGAAAGCATAGGACAGGTTGCAAGCCAGACAGTTCAGTCACTTGTTACAACTGATGCTGTTTGCGGGATGC
>JAGHSD010000100.1 GCA_018066045.1 Candidatus Darwinimomas equi
AGGAATAGAGATTCATGGAATTTAAACCGGCAAAAAGAATGGATTCGCTGCCTTTTTCAGGAATCAGGGCGATACTTGAAAAAGCCAATAAGATGCAGGCTGCAGGAGATAATATCATTCATCTTGAGATAGGCAGACCTGATTTTGATTCGCCTCAGAAGGTCAAGGAGACGGCTTACGAAGAGATAGAAAAAGGGAATGTATTCTATACATCCAATTATGGTACTCCGGAGCTTCGTGCTGCCATCGCAGAATTTGAAAAAAGAAAAAACGGAGCGGACTATGATCCGTCAGAGGTTTTAGTAACCATAGGTGTATGCGAGGCAACCTGGAACTGCATGTATGCATGCCTTGATCCCGGTGATGAGGTACTCGTACCTAATCCGGTATGGCTAAACTATATTCATGTTCCGGAGACACTCGGTGCCAAAGCTGTTACATACAGCCTTAAAGAGGAAAATGATTTCCAGATCGATGTAAATGAACTGGAAAAGCTGGTTACACCTAAGACAAAGATGCTGGTCATAGTTGATCCGAGTAATCCGATAGGCGGAGTATTCACGAAAGAAACTCTTGAAAAGGTTGCTGAATTTGCAATCAGACATGACCTTATAGTTCTGTCAGATGAGATATACGAGCTTCTTGTTTATGACGGGGCGGAGCATACAAGCATCGGTTCGCTTCCGGGAATGAAAGAGCGTACCATGAAGCTCGGAGGCTTCTCCAAGGCATACTCGATGACAGGCTGGAGGCTTGGCTATATGTGCGCTCCCGGGGAGTTCATAGCAGCTGCCGTAAGAGTGCACCAGTATAATACAGTCTGCGCATCGTCATTCGTGCAGAAGGCAGCCGTTACGGCGCTTAAAGAGTGCGATGATGACGTTGAGAATATGCGCAGGGAATACGAGCGCAGGAAGAACTATCTTGTTAAGACACTGAACGGGATTGACGGAATCAGCTGCAATGATCCAAAGGGTGCATTTTATATTCTTTTGAATATTAAAGGGCTGGGACTTTCCTCAATGGAGGTGTCAGAGTATCTTCTTGAAAAAGCCAAGATAGCTACAGTTCCCGGATCTGCATTCGGAAGCGAAGGAGAAGGATACATAAGAATATCTTATGCTGCATCTTACGAGCAGTTGACAGAAGCATGTGAAAGGATAAAGGCAGCAGTTGCAGAGCTGAAGAAAAAGTAACGGAGAAGCATACGCAAAGGAGGAGAGGTGAAAAGTCCTTATTATATTAATGTAAACGGAGCATATGGTCTTGGGGCTTATGAGAAACCGGATTATTCAGCGCTTAAGGAACTGATTGATGACATGGATAAGCTGGGAATCGGACAGAGTGTCGTTTATCATAACCTTGCAAGAGACCTTCATCCGGTCCATGGGAACCGTTATCTCATGGAGGATATTGCGGCAGCACCCGAGGCGCAGGGAAGAGTGATTCCGGCTTTTGCAGTGAACCCGAGCATGCTTGCCGGTGAAGGCGAGATGGAATATGTTGAAGGCTTTCTCAAATCAGGAGAAGTGAGCTGTCTTGTTCTTTTCCCGAAGACAAACAGGTATCGTTTCGTTGAGATCGAAAGAGTGCTTGAACGATTCAGAGAATATAAGCCGGTAGTGCTGGTTGATGTAACGGAACTAAATCCTGTCATCAATGCACCGGACAGAGCGCCTTCAATGGATCTTGAGGATATCGTGGAGGCAGCGGAACATTTTCCTGAAATCAACTTTGTAGTTCGTAAGGTTATGTGTGGCAGTTCTCACATATGCTGAGCGTACTGGCAAGGACAAAGAACGTGTTTATGGACACATCATGGCTTCATACCAGAGATGCGATAAAGATTACACAGGATCAGGCAGGAACAGGACGGATGGTATTCGGACTTGGTGCGAAGTGTCACAGAGGCGCTGCCATTGCAGGACTTGCTTATGCGCATATCAGCCAGAAGGAAATGGATGCGGTGGCATGGGACACATTTGCCGGACCGCTTAATTCCGAAGGATGGAAGAAAGCGCTTGCAGGAAGAAGGAGCCTTGATAATCACGTTTCCAATAAATTCTGGAATAACTTCATTGAGGGCAAAGGCGTAAGGGACACTCTTGTAATCGATGCGCATACGCATATCGGACCGTTTGCAAGAAGCTGGATAATTCC
>JAGHSD010000032.1 GCA_018066045.1 Candidatus Darwinimomas equi
CAATCTTATTGCAGTCTGAATTCTTCCGGAATTATACCCTTCTACGCATTCAATCTTTTCTTTGTTCATGAATGTGATATATCCGGTTTCTGCATTATATGGTTTCCATTCAACATCTTCCGTGGAAGGATTTCCTGTTCTCAGGAAATTGCCGAACATCTTCTGGTATCTTCTAGAGAAATCAACCTGTTCATCAGTACCCAGAGTTTTTCCTCCGGTAAAAGTGCCAAACAGATAATAGACATCAACTGCATGGCCTGCTTTACACACATGATAAGGAGGATCATACGGTTCATCAAAAGCATAACAGTATGTTGTGCCACCGTTTGCGGCCTGCTTTGCTGCCACATAATAATTTATAGTCTGAAGATAATGGTCATTCAGCAGTGTATTCATCTGCTCTTCTTCAGATATGAAGCCTTTTTTTTTAACTCCATCAAAATATCTTTCCAGATCCTTTTTGAAATCATCCGTTACTACAAGGTCAGGTTTGGCTGCGGTTGGTTCTGTGAGATATTTGTAAGTTGCTTTAGCGCAGTCTTCATGGGTGATACGCAATAAATCATATTCAGATTCGAACACCTTACGGAAATAATCATATTCCGAAGTTACCGCACCCTGAAGAATTATATAATCATCTCCAACATACTTATTGTATACTTCGTACGGGTCAAACGGTAGAACAATACCGTCAAGGACATTGAATACACCGAGCCCGTCGTGTCTATTCCAGCACTCTTTCATTTCTTCGGGGGTTAATTCCTGAAGTTCTTTAATGGTGCTTACTTCCTTACCGTTTTCTTTGCAGAAATCAATCAAAGCCCTGGTTAAGTCTGCGGCATCATCAGGTGAATTATAAAGGTTGATACCGCCACTCATAGAAAATACTTTGTGGAAAAGATCTTCATCCTTACTTATATACTTATTATCAGGATCAGATGCCATCATTGTGATGTTGGATACGATTCCCGCTCCGGCAGATTCTCCGCCTATTGTAATATTACTTACATCACCACCGAATGCGGCGATGTTCTCTTTTATCCAGCGAAGAGACTGAATAACATCAAGCATGCCAAGATTGTTTGATGTGTTGAATGTATCTTCGTTTTCTTTATAATCTGCCAACAGATAGTTTCCGTTTTCGTCTTTTGCAGCCAGGTTGATTTGTCCGAAAGCCCCCAGTCGGTATGTTATATTGACAAATACACAGTCCGGAAGATAATATGCCAGATTCGTCGGATCATAAGCAGGGTCAGTCGTTCCACCATTGGTATATGCTCCGCCATGTACATAAACGAAAACAGGCTTATTTTTAATGCTGTTATTGCCTGTATATACGGTCAGAGTCAGGGCATCGAATTCTCCCTGTTCATAAAAACCGGCCGGCTCGGATTCGCTGCCGTTTTGAATCATGGATTTGCCAAAATACAACGCCTGATAAACCTTATCGGACGGGTCAGGCATCACGGATCGTTCAAAACGAGCCGGAATCTTCGCAAAGGGAATTCCTCTCCATGCTTTGACCTTATCGTTCTCAAGGAGCTGTCCGACAAAAGTACCGTTAGAGCATACCGCAGCCAGATTCTCATCATATTTACCCGTGATTTCTTCATTCGGGTGATATTCAGCTACCTGCCATCTTTCTTTCCATTCATCCCGGGTACGGTAGATGGTAGGAATCTCTTCTGCAGATGCTTCCTGAACCGGTTCCCGGCTTCCTGACGAACAGCCTGTGAATAAAACTGTTACCATGCATGCTGCCAATAAAATACATATTACTTTTTTCATAAATACCTCTCTATTC
>JAGHSD010000075.1 GCA_018066045.1 Candidatus Darwinimomas equi
GTATATATTAAATGCTTTTTGCTATGGAGATACATAATGGTGGAATTAAGCTTGGAATGGATGATATATGTGTAGTTGGATACTTACCAATCGTAAACGGTAAATCATCCGTACCTATTATCTAAAAAGTTCTAGTGTGATAATTAGACTACCTTGGTTTTCTAAACTTTCTAATTAGAAAATTTAGAAGATTTAGGTATTCCAGAACTCACGAGGAGGTTATCACAATGGAACACGAACACAGTGCAGTTGCAAAAAGTATCAGGCTGCAGAACTGGGCCAACGATATACGTGACTGTCAAAGCAGCAACCTTACAGTTGCCCAGTGGTGTGAGCAGCATGGCGTCGGCATCAAGAATTATTATTACCGCATGAAGCGTGTCAGGGAAGCATATCTTAAGGAGCATCCTGTAGACGCGATATTTCCACCGGTTGATACAGATCCTGAAGAAATCAGGTTCACCGAACTGCTGCCGCCTCCTGCAGATAACACCACAAAGTCGGCATCCGCAGTCATAACATCAGGCCGTATACGAATTGAGATATCCGAAAACATATCAGATGCATTCTTAAGAAAGCTCATAGAGGTGCTTGCCGATGCTGTCTGATGCAGGTGGATTCAAAAAAGTATACCTCGCTTTGGGATATACGGATCTGCGCCGTGGCATAGAAGGCCTCGCGATCAGCATCCAGTATACATACCATCTCGATCCATACCAGAAGGGAACGCTGTTCCTGTTCTGTGGCAGGCGCAATGACCGGATAAAGGGCCTTCTGTGGGAAGGCGACGGATTCCTTCTTCTGTATAAACGTCTTGAGTCCGGACGGTTCGACTGGCCGAGGAACGGTGAAGAGCTCAAGTCCATAACCATGGAACAGTATTCCTGGCTCATGAAGGGATTCAGCATATATCCGAGTGTCCGCGAGGTCGACTATACGCCTCCGAACACGCTGTGATCTTTGTGCAAAACGTAGAAAATAAAAAACTTTTTTCTGCTCAAGAACCGGAATCGATGACCGTAATCCACAGCGTATGTGTGTGCAGTAACGATATCCACAAAGGTATGGCGCAGGACTGTGAACAGCCTGATTTTTGTTGATAACCTGATGCTTTCAGCAGCTTTTCAATCAAATGATCTTCCGTCAAAATGACGGTATGCCATGAATGCCCGATTAGCTTTTTTGATGGCAAAGCCTTATAATTACAGACATAAGGAGTGCATCAGATGGGCAAGGAATATAACGCTGAAGAACTTAATAACTTATCAGGCGACATGCTCGTGTCAATCGTCCTTTCCATGCAGTCGCAGATGGCGGCGATGCTCGACCGGCTGAAGATGATGCAGGAAACCAACGACCGGCTCACTGAGCAGCTTGCCCTTGCCAGGAACTTCCGCTTCGGACGTTCATCCGAAAAGCTGGATGCCATCGATGGCCAGATCAATCTCTTCAACGAGGTGGAGGCCATGGCTGACATCGAAGCAGTGGAGGAACCCGATGAGGATGCCGTCCTCGAAAAAGTCCGCGTGAAGAGACCTAAAGGAAAGCGAGAGGCAGACCTTAAGGGGCTTCCCGTAGAGGTGATCTCCCATGAGATGAACGACGATGACCTGAAAAAGATCTTCACGTCCGGATCATGGAAGGAGCTTCCCGAAGAGACCTTCAGGCGTGTCAGGTATCAGCCTGCGCAGTTCACGGTAGAGGAACATCATGTCCATGTGTATGCCGGAGATGACAACCAGACCATAGTGAGAGCTGACAGGCCAAGGAGCCTCATACGCAGCAGCATAGCCACGCCTTCGCTGGTGACAGCTGTGATCAATGCCAAGTATGTCAACGCGCTCCCGCTGTACAGGATAGAGCAGGAATTCAGGCGCAACGATATCAACATATCCCGCCAGGTAATGGCGAACTGGGTCATACAGTGTGCAGATAGATACTTGAGCCTTATGTATGACCGGCTCCATAGGGAGCTGATAAGCCGGTATCCGGTACTTCAGGCGGATGAGACGCCTGTGGAAGTGACAAAGGACGGACGGCCTGCCGGCTCCAAGAGCTACATGTGGGTCTACAGGAGCGGATACCATTATAAGAACCCGGTGATCCTGTATGACTATGAGAAGACAAGGAAAGCGGACAATCCGGATGAATTCCTTAAGGACTTCTCAGGGATACTCCTGTCGGATGGATTCTCAGCATACAATAAGCTGAGCCATGACAAAGGAGACATCATAATGGCTAACTGCTGGGTGCATGCAAGGAGGAAGTTCTCCGATGCATGCAAGGCCTTGAAGGATAAGAACCAGCTAAAGAAGACGGTTGCTTATCAGGCTCTTGAGAAGATAGCCGTCATATATAACTTAGAAAACGAGCTCTGCAGCCTTGATCCTGAAGAAAGACTAAGGTGCAGGATTTCCGATATAAGACCTCATGTCGAGGAATTCTTTGCGTGGGCAAAGAAGGTCAGAGACAACGGTGAGGTCACGCTGCGTGGCAAGACCATGGAAGGAATCGAATACTGCTTAAAGAGAGAAACACAGCTCAAAGTATTCTTATCCAATGGCGACGTACCTCTTGATAACAATGCTACCGAAAGGGCCATCAGAGGTTTTTGCATAGGCAGGAACAACTGGAGGCTTATCGATACGGTAAGAGGCGCGAATGCCAGTGCCATGATATACAGCCTGGTGGAAACAGCAAAAGTCAATGGACTGAGGCCACACAAATATATAGAACACTTACTGCAGAACATCCTGGATCATTATGATGATACTGATCTGGACTTCCTGGAGGATCTTCTTCCGTGGTCGGAAGCGCTGCCGGATGAATGCCGTAAGAAAGCCAACTGATTAACTGCCGCTGGAAACAGCGGCCTACATTAGTCGGAGTACCGGTATTAGAGCCCAGTGATATCAACCATAAAGAGCTCAGCGGAATCAACCAATTTAAGCTCAAGGCAACCAATACCCCAGGAGCATAAATAGTTAGTTGGTTTTCTTAGTTAAAACAGGTTCTTCAGAAGATTCCGATTTGGTCTTTCCGATCTGAAGAAGTATTCTCTCGGTGCGTTTGCCACGATAGCTCTCTCCTTTAATGGTGAAGACCAATGCGTCATCAAAGATCCTGTCAAGGGCACACAGGAGCGTATCATCTTCGTTGAAATCTGATTTCCATAAGGATGGCATCTTGTTGCTTGTAAAGATTACATTGTAGTTTCCATCCTTGCAGTACCTTCTGTCCATGAGGTCGAAGAAAAGACGGGTGTTTTCCTTATCGAACTCACATCTTCCTACCTCGTCTATAATAAGACAGGATGGCCTGACCAGGTTCTTGATGATGTTGGCTTCGTTCCCGGCACGCCTTGCGGCAGTGAACTTATCACGAAGCTCGGTCATTTTGATGAAATAAGCGCTCAGCCCCTGCTGGCAGCATTCATAGCCATAAGCCTGAGCAAGATGCGTCTTGCCGGTTCCGGCAGGTCCGATAAATGCGAGGTTCTTATGTGCACGGATGGTGGCCAATGACGGCAGGCATTTAAGCCTTTCAACATCCCTGCCTCGTATCACTGAGAAATCGAAGTTCTCGAAAGTCTTCGGATCCTTTTTCGGGAGCCTGCTCATGCGAAGGTTCGACTCTATGTTGGATTCTATCTTCTTCAGTCGGAGATATTCCATCAGCTGCTCGATGGCCTCCAGCTGTCTGGGAGTGAATCCCGCTTCAGTTGCATAGCCTGCGAACTCTGTGGAGTTCATGTCGATCTTGAGGATGCCGAAGCTTTCTTCGATCTTTTCAAAGGAGAAATCATTCATGATGGATCCTCCTCTGGTTCGAAGTTGAACTCATCGAACATGTGATCCGATATTGATTCAGCTAGCTGCAGCGTTGCATGTACCGGGACTGATGGCAGTTCCTCCGGCTGGCTGAATACGTACTGGTCATCACAGTAACGATCCTTGCGGCTCCATGTCACCTCATGCGTGATAAGCTGCTGCCCTAGATCATCAGAATAAATATATAAGGTGTCATCTTTCCTGCATACACGGACAGTTTTCCTTCCGTACCTGTAAGGGACACCGAACCGTCTGCCTTCATAGTTTACGAACCCGTCAAACGAAATGGTACGCAGCGGACACAGATAGTTAAGGAGCGCAGGTGATTCTTCCATGACGGTAAGCTTAGCGGCACAGGCTTCATTATGAAGCTTTACGGGGATATCATCTATCTCCCTGTGGTAACGGTTGTTCTGCTTGCTGCACCATTCAAGAGCGGACCTGTTGAGATCAGATA
>JAGHSD010000137.1 GCA_018066045.1 Candidatus Darwinimomas equi
AATATATGCTGTTACTTTATACGGTTCAATGATACAATATAACGATAATTAACCAGGATGATTTTGGAGGAGAAATGATGAAAAAGGTAGCATTATTGCTTACTGCGCTGGTACTGATACTGGCATCGGCATTTGTTGTATTTGCAGGTGAGTATTCAATCTATGATCATACATGGAATTCGGACTACGGAAAGGGAAGACTGAGCATTGAATGGGAAAAATGCGATTGGCCCACAAAGTATAAAGTAGTAGTACATCGCAAAGGTCTCAATTCTTCAAGACAGGATGTCGGAACCAAGGTCTTTTCCAAGACGGTATCTGGAAAGAAAATTGATGTAACGGCGCTTATATGGCAAAAGGGAACCGGTGTATATACATATGCAATTACTCCGGTAAGTTCTCCGAGTCCGCTGGATGATATGGTTGTAGGAGACGAGTTTGAGGCAGATGCAGGATTTGTTGACAGAGTAAGAATGCAGTCTGTAAACCCTGATAATCCGGGATCCCTGACAAATGTAAGATGGGTAAAGACTCCTACCGGATGGGCATACGAAGAAGGAGGACAGCGGGTTACAAGTGCATGGCGCATGGTTGACGGATTCTGGTACTACTTCAATGGAAACGGAGATATGCTTACAGGATGGCAGTGGATCGGGTCAAGATGCTATTATCTTAATCCGGTAGAGAACGCAGGCGGATATCCGCTGGGTGCCTGCTGGATGAACAGAACAACTCCTGACGGATATCAGGTGAACTCTTCAGGTGAATGGGTGGTAAACGGAGTACCGCAGACAAGATGAAGCAGGTGAAACTAATGGAACTTATTGACAGCTTTCAGGTAAATCATCTGATCCTCGAGCCCGGACTTTATGTTTCGCGTAAAGACAGGAAGAAGGATGTGGTGGTTACTACATTTGATTTGCGTATAACAGCTCCAAATAAAGAGCCGGTAATTGATTCACCGGCTCTTCATACTATTGAACATCTGGGAGCAACATATCTTAGAAACAGCAAAGATAAGGGGGATGTAGTCTATTTCGGTCCCATGGGATGCCGTACAGGATGCTATCTTGTGATGTTCGGTGATCTGGATTCCGAAGATGTTCTGAATATTGTACTTGATATGTGCGATTTCATCATCGGTTTTGAAGGGGAGATTCCCGGAGCGAAGCCGGAGGAATGCGGTAATTATTCGGAGCAGAATCTGAATATGGCAAAGTATTATATATCACGTTACAAAAAAGACCTTACAGAAAAAAGGAATCTTAAGTATGGAAGCTAAGATAAATTTTGACAGGCCTCCGATAGTGGTTACAGGTGCGATGGACTGTGAGTGCAGTATCATTGCAGGAGAGCTTGAGCAATGCGAGGTTCAGACATACGGGGATTGCGTGTTTACGGAAGGTTTTATAGACGGATATCCCGTGGTTGTTGTAAAAAGCCTGATGGGCATGGTAAATGCTGCCGTTGCCGCAACTCTTGCCATAGATGCATACAGTCCCATATGCGTTGTCTGTCAGGGCACATCGGGAGCGCATGATCCGCAGCTGCATCAGGGAGATATAATACTTGGTCGGGATATCATCGAAAACTGCGGATATTATACCGCTCACAGAAACGAGGGTGAAGGCTTGAGCCGGCTGGAGGAGTGGTCTTTTCCCGGAAAGGAAATGATCGTCAGCGGAAAAAGCAGGATGGTTAAGACTTTTCACAGTGACGAGAAACTCCTGAAGGCCGCAGAAAGTGTAGAGTATAAGTTCGGAACCGTCAAAAGAGGTACAGTTTCAAGCGGAGATATATGGAACAGGGAACTGGACAGAATACTCTTTTATCACAGGACGTTCGGTTCGGACTGTGAGGAGATGGAAGGATTTGCGATAGCACAGATATGCGCCAAGTTTAAGATTCCGATGCTTCTTATCCGGATTATAAGCAACAGTGAATTCCATTCGGAGGAGGTGTTTACGGAAACACTCGGAGAGTTATGTCAGACTTACAGTCTGGATGTAATAAGAGAAATAATCAGAGCTGCTTCATCATAGTGATGAGCAGCTCTGATTATTTCCTGTGTCAGACATATTTCTTAACTACGATGTATAGCCGGGATTTCTTTGTCGTACCGTCAATTCCGCAATATATAAACTTGCCGTGATTCTTTACGGATATTCTGGAACCTTCTCTGATTTTCATACCGGAATTTTTAGCAGTTTTTCCGTCAATGAATACATATTCGGATGTAATAAGTCTTCCGGCAACAGTACGTGAAAGATTGTAGACAGCGGCGATAACGGCATCTATTCTTTCCGACGCGACATTTACCCGTACCTCATCGAATACCGGGACGATATCACATTCATCAAGACCGACTTTTCTGCATTGCACGTCTGTGTGCTTTACCCTGGGCAGGTTTTCAACGATGAAATCAGACATTTCCGAGGTGCAGTATACATATGCGGATGAAGAGCTTACCAGAATATCTCCGAGACAGTAACGTTCTATTCCGAGATTCATCAGTGCACCTAAAAAATCTCTGTGACTGAGGTCATCGGCAAACCTTGAATCCACCGGGAGAATCCTGATACAGGAAATCAGCGAACCGGGAACATTTTCCTTATCGGCATAACTTGCCGGCCAGATAATCATCGCACGGTCATAGTCTTCGTGTCCTCCGCAGAGAAAGCGATTGTTCGAGTTCAGGTCACCGGCAATATCCATATACACAGCCTGCTCGGACATGCCGAGGAAGCCGGAATTCTTAGTAATATCCCGTTCATAGGCAATTCTGTCCAGATCTTTTATTTTTGAAATCAGTAATTCTTTTTCGTCCATGATTCACTCTCACTTTCCGGATATAGTCTTTATTTTAACTTTTTTCCCGAATAATGCAAATGTTGGCTCAATTATGATAAAATGGGACTGGTGAGTGAGGAGAAGAAAAATTTCATAAAGGAGAAAATCGTAAAAAAGACCGGGGCCGGAAAAGGCTTCAGGACTTTTATAAAAATAGTTACGGGGGCAGTTCTTTTCGGAGTGATTGCTGCCGGAGTTTTTGTGGTTTCAAAGCCGTTTGCGGAAAAAGTTTTCGGAACTGAGCCGGAAAGCACTACAGCGGAAGTCGTGATGATTCCGAGAGATGAAAATGTTGAATCTGTGACTGAGCCAACGGAGGAAGAGATCATTACGGAAACTGTACCGGAGGAAACCGAAAGCTCCGCCGAAGAAAAACCGTCGGAAGAAACCGTAACGGAGGAGACGGAAAGGTCCGAACCGGTAGAAGATGTCGTTATCGGGCTGATAGAAGGATATCAGTACGACATAGAGGATCTGAACGGAATGTGGAAGAATCTGTCGGTTCTCTGCAATAATCTGGATCCGGCAGTAGTAGTAATAAGAAATGCGGAGAATAACGATGAGCTGTTCCCTGCCGTTGATGATCATGTTGAAGAGTATTCCGGAATCGTGATAGCGGAAACGTATAATGAAGCGATGATTCTTACACCGGCGGATGCCGTTAACGGAGAAAAAGATGTAGAGGTGGTATGGGTCAACGGGAACTACCAGCCGGCATATTCACGTAAGACAGATGAACTGACAGGCCTTGCCGTTGTTGCGGTAAAGAAAAGCGAGATGACGGATGCGGTTCATTCATTTGCACATCCCATCAGTCTGGGAAATTCATACGGTGTTACCAGAGGTGACCTTCTGATAGCGTTGGGAAGTCCGCGCGGGACGGTTCATTCTGCGGATTATGCATGGGCTGCATATATTGATAAAAACGCTCATACTGTAGACGGAACATCACGGATCATCTGCCTTAACAATTATCTCGATAATGCGAAAGGGACATGGCTTCTTAATATTAACGGAGAACTGATAGGATGGGATGATCTGAACGGTGACGGAAGTCAGGTGATCGGAATATCGGATTACAAGAGTCTCATAGAAAGAATGATAAACTCATCCGATTATGCATATATTGGCATTAAACCTTCGTCAATCCCGGCGGATGAGGAAAATGAGGGACGCAGTGACATTCCGAAAGGCGTGTATGTGCTCGAGGTCATAAACGGAGGACCGGCATATGAATCAGGAATTCAGCCCGGAGATATCATTACATATGTAAACGGAGCGGCTGTAAATACTCCTGCCGAATATTCGTCAATGATGGAAAAACTCCATGAAGGAGACGAGATCGAAGTGGAAGTTCAGCGTGAAGCCAGGGGAGAGTACAGAAAACTGAATTATACCATTACGGTAGGAAAGAGAAACGAATAAGGAGAAAAAATGAAATTTCTGAATACATTACGTGAAGGTATGCATATCTCTGAGGTTTATCTGTGCAAGAAACGCCAGATAAATCTTACAAAGGCAGGAAAGGAGTATTGCAGTCTTCAGCTTCAGGACAGATCAACGGTTGTTGACGGTAAAATCTGGGATCTCAGCAATCCCGGAATAGAAGATTTCGATGAAACAGATTATGTTCAGATCGAAGCAGACGTGACTCTTTTCAATAACGCAATTCAGCTGAATATCAAGAGAATACGCAGGGCCGATGAAGGTGAATATGTTCCTTCGGATTATCTTCCGGTAAGCGAAAGAGATTTTGATGAGATGAAGGAGCAGCTGAATAAAACTATAGCATCCGTTAAAAACAAGTATCTTCATGCGCTGCTTGAGGAGTTTTTTGTCAAAGATGAAGTATTGGTTAAAAAATACTGCTTCTCATCGGCTGCAAAATCCGTGCATCACAGTTTTGTAGGCGGACTGCTGGAACATTCGCTCGGAGTTGCAAAGATGTGCGAATTTATGTCGGAAGCGTATCCGTATCTGAATCATGATATTCTGATTACGGTTGCACTGCTCCATGACATCGGAAAAATCAGGGAAATCAATCCGTATCCGAACAATGATTATTCAGATGAAGGTCAGTTCATCGGACATATCGTGATAGGTGTGGAGATGATAGATGAAAAGCTGATGCAGATTCCGGATTTTCCTGTGAATCTGGCAACAGAAATAAAACACTGTATACTGGCACACCACGGAGAGTTTGAATACGGTTCACCAAAGAAACCTGCGATTGCCGAGGCACTTGCGCTGAACCTTGCAGACAATGCCGATTCAAAGATGGAGACCATGAAGGAACTTATGCAGGCAGCCGGAGAAAACACAGGATGGCTCGGTTATAATAAACTTATCGAAAGCAATATTAAAAAGACAACAGTATAATGTACAGCAAAAACCAGATAATACAGGTAAATATTGTTGACTTAAGTCATGACGGTGAAGGTATCGGAAAAAACGATGCCTTCACTTGGTTTATTAAAGATACAGTTCCGGGTGATGTGGTCGAAGCATCGGTCATGAAGGTCAAGAAAACATACGGGTATGCGAGACTTCAGAGAGTTATAACTCCGAGTCCGGACAGGACAGAAGGACAGTGCCCGCTGGCCAGGTCATGCGGAGGATGCACGCTTCAGGTCATGCGTTATGACGCTCAGCTGAAGTATAAGAAGAAAAAAGTCAGGAACAATCTGGAACATATCGGAGGATTTGACTTCGACGGGAAAGACAGCCGTGTCGAATTCGGAGATACAATAGGAATGGAAAATCCATGGCGATACAGAAACAAATCACAGTATCCGATCGGAATTGACAAAAACGGAAAAGTTGTTGCCGGTTTTTACGCTGCTCATTCACATAACATAATTGATTGTGAAGACTGTCTGATAGGAACAGAGGAAAACAGAAGAATAATCGAATGCATAAAAAAGCAGTATGACCCTGCAATGAGGCATATTCTTATACGCAAAGGTTTTAAAACAGGACAGATTATGGTGTGCGTAGTGGCAGAAAAGAAAATTGATTTTTCTGTTCCCGATGAACCCGGAATAACCACAACGGTGCTTAATATAAATGATAAAGACACGAATGTAATTCTCGGAGACAGGACTATCGTACTGAGAGGGCCGGGTTATATAGAGGACTATATAGGAAAATTAAAATTCAGGATATCCGCCCGGTCATTTTTCCAGGTCAATCCGATACAGGTGGAGAAATTGTATGGAAAAGCAATAGAATACGCTGCACTCACAGGTAACGAAGTTGTGTGGGATCTGTACTGCGGTATTGGTACCATAACATTATCTCTGGCTGAAAAGGCCAAAAAAGTATACGGGGTCGAAGTAGTCGAGCAGGCTGTCAAAGATGCCGAAGAAAATGCCCGGATAAACGGAATAGAGAACGCAAGATTCTATACAGGAAAGGCAGAGGATGTAATCCGTAGAGAAGATTTTGAAAAACCGGATGTTGTAGTGGTTGATCCGCCGCGCAAGGGATGCGACGAAAGATGCCTTGAAACCATACTGAAAATGCAGCCGGAGCGTATAGTATATGTCAGCTGTGACTCTGCGACACTGGCAAGAGACCTGAGAATACTTTGCAACGGTGGATACAACCTGAGCAGGGTTCAGCCGGTGGATATGTTCGGGCATAGTGTGCACGTGGAAACATGCGTCCTGTTAACGAAGGCAAGCGGAAGCGAAGGCTGAGTGTTACAGGCACAGTTGTTCTGTCGAGCAAAGCGAGAGCAGAACTCCCTTGGATTACCGTCGAAATAAGGAATACGGAGATATGTCATATCCGAAGAAAAGGAGGGATACATCTGATGGAAAATTTAAAATTGACAAATGAAGGGATCGACACGGCATCAGAACGGATGATGGCGTTTTTTCTCGAAAACGGTATCGAAAAAAAAGAAATTGTCAGGAATAGGCTCCTTTTGGAAGAGGTATTGATCAACTTTCAAAACAAGTTTGGTACAGAGAAAGAGTTTTCTATTTCTTTTAACCGGATTTTTCATCAGGTGAGGTGCTTCGTACGGGTACACGGAGAATCTTTTGACCCACTGAAGGCCGAAAACGATTTTGATACCCGACTGATGCGAACATTGCTTGATTACGAAGGCGGCACACCGAACTGGAGTTACCGGAACGGCTGCAATATCACGTTCTTTGTGACCAGAAGGAAGCAGAAGATAAGCTTCATTGCCAAGATCGCCATAGCGCTGCTGTTAGGTGTGACAGCCGGCCTGCTCTTGAGGGGAGGTTCCGCAGCTGCAAACGTGCAGCAGTTTGCCAACAATTATCTGGCACCTCTGGCAAATGCTTATACGGGACTCCTCTGTGTCATGGCAGTCCTGCTTACCTTTTTTGCGATGCCTCTCGGCATCAACGCCCTGGGCAATGCGGATTCTTTCGGAAAGTTTTCCAAAGGTTCCCTGCTTCGCATGTATGGAGTAATGATCGCGAGCGTCCTGGTTTATTTCCTGATCTTTTTAGGAAGGGTGGATTTCCGTGCGGACAGTACGGCAATCTCCGTGAAGGCATTGTATGACATCCTGATGGGGTTCTTCCCTACGGGACTCGTGGCACCGTTTTTAAACTTTAATTCCATACAGATCCTGATTATCGGCGTAATGTTCGGTTTTGCCTTTCTTGCCATGGGTGAAAAAGGGCAGAAAGTGATCGAGCTGTTTGATTCCTGCAATCTGGCAGCCATCCTGACCAACAATTTCCTGAACGCCTTTATTCCGGTGTATGTTGCTATCAGCATGTTTACCAGTATTGTCAATGCAGATTTTGCGGCACTTGGCAGTGTTCCCATGATCCTTCTGTACGTAGTCGCAGGTTTCCTTCTGCTTATTGGTTTTTATACGGTCATCATCTGCGTAAAGCAGAAAATGACGCCAAGGGATGTTGTGAAACATTTTATGCCGGGATTCATGATCGCTCTTTCCTCGGGAAGTTTCGGTGCATGCTTTACCACTATTATCAATTCCATGCTTGCCTTTGGCGCGGAAGTGAACCGTACCACGTTCATCATGAATGTGGGAGGAATCGTGTTCAAACCTGCACACAGCATCACTTTTTTAGTATCTTCCGTGATCATGGCGGGCATCTTCGGTATGCCTGTTTCCGCGCCGTGGCTTATTTTTGCGGCACTTCTTTCCGTGATTCTTACGGTGGCCGTACCCAATGTACCCGGTGCATCCGCCTCCGTTTACGCACTCCTGTTTACACAGTTGGGACTGCCGGCAGAAGCACTGGTCCTTATGATTTCCGTGAATGCCTTCCTGGAATTCGTAATGGTCGCTGTAAATATGTACTGCCTGCAGGGGGAGATCGTTTTTCAGGCAAGGGATGTCGAGCAATAGGAGACCGACAGGAATATATTATTGTATTTACGGGGAGAAAAAATGGCTGCACACAGAATGCTTATTATTAATCCGGGTTCCACATCAACCAAAATCAGCGTTTTTGATGACAGGGAATGTCTGTTTACCGAAAGTATATTTCACGATGCACCGGTACTTTTGTCATATCCTACCGTAGAGGCACAGATACCCTTCAGAAAGCAGGTGATAACGGAGCTGCTTCACAAGCATGGAATAGGGATAGATACCATAGATGTTTTTGTTGGAAGAGGCGGAAGCGCCTGCCCTCAGAAGGCGGGAGTAATGATTATCGATGAAAAGCTGTATAATGATACGGTCTCGGCGGCCGGAGGCAGTGATCATCCGGCTAAGCTGGGAGTAATACTGGCGTATGAGCTGTGCAGAGAGTATGGAGGACAGATGTTCACTCTGGATCCGACGAATGTTGATGAGCTCTGTGACTATGCCAGGTATACGGGAATTCACGGTGTTTATCGAAAAGCTCAGACTCATGTACTTAATCAGAAAGCAATAGGAATGTCTCATGCAAGAAAGGTCGGAAAGAAATACGAAGACTGTAATTTTATCATCTGTCATATAGACGGAGGCATTACAGTTACAGCTCACAGTCACGGAAAAATGATAGATTCCAATGTCGGATCAGGCGGTGACGGCCCTTTTACTCCGACCCGGATCGGAAGCATTCCCGTACTGGAGATAGTACGGTATCTGGAAGAAGGACACAGCATAGAGGAACTGAAAACAATGTGTTCCAGAGCCGGCGGATTTGTAGATCATTTCGGGACATCGGATTCAGACAGAATACACAGAATGATTGAGGACGGCGACGAATATGCCGCTGTCATCTGGAAAACGATGATCTATCAGATATGTAAATGCATCGGGGAGATGGCGGTAGTCCTGGACGGAAAAGCGGATGCGATACTGCTGACCGGCGGGCTGGTCAGATTTGAGGATATTGTAGAAATGATTCGGGAAAAATGCGGCTGGATAGCTCCGGTTGAGGTATATCAGGGAGAGGCCGAGCAGGAGGCAATGGCTGCCGCCGTTCGCCGTGTTCTGGAAAAAAGGAGCAATGCTCATAAATATACGGGAGAACCTGTCTGGAAGGATCCGTATGCTTATCGTTCCGGTCAACAGTTCAGGTAATGCCGGGATCAAACTGAAAAAACGGAGGAAATACTATGGCTGTGGATTTTAAATATCTGCTGCAGGGAAAGCATGACTGTCAGTGCGGAAGAGACCATAACTGTGAACTGAAAAATATAGTACTTGGATCCGGTGCGCTAAAAGAGCTTCCGGCTCTTGCCGGGGGGTTTAACAGTATTCTTTTTGTGGCAGATAATAATACAGATGCGCTCTGCGGTGAGAGTGTCCGTATTCTTCTCGGAAAAAAATGCAGAAAGGAGCTCATTTATCAGACGACAGGAGTTCTGGTTCCGAATGAGAAAGCAATCGCAGAACTGGATGCTATGGTTACACCGGAAATTGACCTTATAGTGGGTCTCGGATCGGGAGTAATCAATGATTTATGTAAATATGCGAGCTTTACCCATCATATTGATTATTTCATTATTGCCACTGCACCGTCCATGGATGGATACGCATCCTGCCATGCGGCTATGATTATCGGAGGCATGAAGGTTACATATTCTGCACATATGGCTCATAGCATCATAGCGGATGTAGATATTCTGCGCACTGCCCCGGAGGAGATGCTTCGAAGCGGATACGGTGATATTCTTGGAAAATATTCCGCACTTAATGACTGGAAACTCGGACATGTTATGTACGATGAATACTTCTGTCAGAATGTCTATGATCTGATTTATGAAACAACAAAGGGAGTTGAACCTATCGGAAGATCTCTGATGCAGCGTGATCCCGAAGCGGTACGCCTGCTGATGGAAGCCATTCTTGTGGTTGGAGTTGCGATGTCATGGATCGGAAATTCCCGTCCGGCTTCCGGAAGCGAACACCATCTTTCACATTTTTATGAGGTTCTGGGACTTTTGAATGATACACCTTATTTCCTTCATGGTGTCAATGTTGCATATTCGACGGTAGAAACAGAGCTTATGCGTGAAGAAATCCTTGCACTTTCATCACCTGCTGCGTCGGTCAACAGTATGTCGAGGGAGACAGAGATACGCAGGGTATACGGTTCTGCCGCGGAAGGCGTTATAGAACTGCAGAATAAGGCAGGTTGGTATGAACAGGATATGCTGACGCTCATTCAGAACAAATGGGATGCGATACGCGACACACTTCACGAGGTTCCGGATTCAAAATGGCTTATACACTGCATAGAATCCGTAGGACTTTCGATGGATAAATACTATGCAGAATACAGCGACGGGGAACGCATGGATGCTAAAAGATGGGCAAAAGATCTGAAGGACAGATATACATTCCTGTGGATCTGGTTCATGCTTCTGCGATGAGAAACAGGAGATAGATATGGGTTGGGAACAGTTTGAAGAGGTAAAAAACAAATATGCAAAGCTGACATCGATTCTTATCGAAAAAGAAATCCCGATATCAACCATGGAGAGCTGCACATCCGGATTGATTGCTTCTTTGCTTACCGATATTGACGGAGCTTCAAAGGTGATGAAGGGAAGTTTTGTTACATACAGTAATGAGGCAAAAACAGCGTGCGGAGTACCCGCAGAGGTAATTGATAAATACGGAGTGTATTCAAAAGAGACAGCAGCGGAGATGGCAAAAAACTGCAGGAAACCGTATTCGGCTGATATCGGAGTGGGAGTAACCGGTTCGCTGGGAACGGCAGATTCGAAAAACAAGGACAGTGTGCCCGGAGAAGTGTATTTTGCAATTGATTATGACGGAGAAATACAAACATATTATCTTGAAGTACAGAACCAGGGTTCAAAATTTATGAATAAAGTATATACTGCGGGAGAAATATGTGATAAATTGTTGGAGATACTTGAAGAGAGATAATAAAGGGGAGAAAAAATGTATTATTACAGTAATGAGATAGTATTCAGAGGTCACCCGGATAAGGTGTGTGATCAGATCAGCGCGGCGATATTAAAAGAATGCATGAAGCAGGACAAAAATACACGTGCCGGAATAGAGACCATGGGCGGCAAAGGAAAAGTATTTATTACCGGAGAAGTAACGACAAATGCGGATGTTGATGTTAAGAAAATCGCAAGAGCGGTGCTTGATGATGTCGGATATACCGCTGACTATGAAATAATCGACAATATAGGAAAACAGTCTGCAGATATTGCGTTGGGAACAAATGATGAGATCGGCGGAGCCGGAGATCAGGGAATGATGTTCGGATATGCGTGCGACGATACTGACAGAATGCTTCCCAAGGCTATGGTAATGCTTCAGGAATTTGCAGCATGGTATGACGAGATTCGCAAAAAGGATTCCAGATTCCTACCGGATGGAAAGAGCCAGATTACGGGACTGTATGAGGAAGGAGTGAAACTCAGAAAGATAGTTACATGGACTATTTCCTACCAGAATACAGAAAAGGAAAGAGAAGCAACGGACAAGATAATAATTGACAAGGCTCTGGAAATTGCGGCTAAATATCAGACGGAAGTTGAACATTTCTTAGTTAATCCTACGGGCAAGTTTGAGATAGGCGGATTTGAAGGGGATGCCGGTCTTACCGGAAGAAAAATAGTGGTTGATTCGTATCAGAGCTTCGCAAATGTCGGCGGTGGCTGTATGAACGGAAAAGATCCGACAAAGGTTGATTTTTCCGCAGCGCACAAAGCAAGACAGATTGCATGCAGATATCTTGAAAATCATCACTGGGTAGAGGTACAGCTTTCCTATGCAATAGGAAAAGACAAACCTCTGGCAATATATATTGATACTGATACAGGATCGATCGATGTACCGGCAAGCCTTTATGATGAGTGTACTCCCGCAAGGATAATCAGTGATCTGAAGATGAAAGAGATCGATTATGTAGAACTTGCAAAATATGGGCATTTCAGATAAGAAAACAATATACAAGTCTTTCGGCACGGATTACAAAGCCATGACAATGCGCCTTCTTAAAAAAGCAGGCCTTGTTGAAGATGTGATACGAAAGATGAAACGGCTGAATTCGTCCGTGGATTCAATGAAGATAGCGATAAAACCGAATCTTCTTGACTGTACTCCCGCTGATTACGGTGCAACAACTCATTCTGAGATAGTTGAAGGTATCATAGAGCTGCTTAAGGAAAATTCTTTTGATAATATAACTGTCATGGAAGGGTCCTGGGTCGGAGGAAATACGGCAAAAGCTTTTGAATTCTGCGGATACAACAGGATGGCAGAGCGTTACGGAGTAAAGATAGTTGACGGACAGAAAGAGAAAGCATATAAGGCCGACTGCAAAGGAATGACACTGAGCATATGTAACTGCTATAAGGATGTCGATTATCTGATTAACGTTCCTGTGCTTAAAGGACACTGCCAGACTAAGATAACCTGTGCTCTTAAAAACATGAAGGGACTGATTCCGAACAGTGAGAAACGCAGGTTCCATACGCTCGGGCTTCACAGGCCGATAGCGCACCTGAACACATACATTCATCAGGATTTTATCGTGGTTGATCATATATGCGGAGATCCGGATTTTGAAGAAGGCGGGAATCCACTGGTGAGAAACTGCATCATGGCAGCAAAGGACCCGGTTTTAGTGGATGCATATACCGCAGACATACTGGGATATAAACCGTATGATGTTGAGTATGTCAGACTGGCAGAAGAGCTGGGAGTAGGAAACGCAGATTTAGAAGAGCTTAAGATCGTGACTGTTGAAGGAGTAAATAATGAAGATCTTCCGGATACGCACAAGATTCTTTCCGTCAGCTATGCAGTAGAGGATGTTGATTCATGCAGTGCCTGCTACAGTATGCTGATAGGGGCGCTGAACCGTCTTGAAGAGGAGGGATTGCTCGGAAGACTCGATGAGAAAATATCCATAGGTCAGGGCTACAGGGGAAAAACCGGTAAATGCGGAGTCGGAAACTGTACCTGCGGATTTGAATTTAATGTTCCCGGATGTCCTCCGAATGAAGAAGATATATATAAAGCACTGCGTTTCAGAATAAGCAGAGACTGATGATAAAGGGAGACCATAATGAAGAAAGATTATCTGAAAGGAAAGACCGCGGTCATTACGGGTGCAACAGGAGGAATCGGAAGCTGTATCTGCAGAAAGCTTGCAGAGTACGGAATGAATCTGGTCATAGTCGGCAGAAATGAGATGAAACTGAAAGAGACATCCGTGGCTGTAGAGACTTACGGAGGCTGTGCTCTGGAAATGCCGGGAGATATCACGGATTCAGCTTTCCTTGACAATGTTCTGACTGAGGCAAAGGCCCGTTTTGAGAGGATAGATGTTATAGTGAATTGCGCCGGAGTGGCACAGAGAGACCGCTTCGAGGATGTATCAGAAGAAAAATATGATACAATAATGGATATAAATGTGCGTGCGCCATATTTTCTGTGTCAAAAATCATTGCCATACTTGCGTGAATCTGATTGTGCGACTATAATAAACATAGCGTCTGTCGTAGCGCATAAAGGGTACCCGTTACAGAGCGTTTACGCTGCAAGTAAGCATGCGCTGCTTGGATGGTCCAAGTCACTTGCCAATGAGGTATTTGATGAGGATATAAGAGTGCATGTGATTACACCCGGTGGAGTATACACGGATATGGTAGCGCTTTCAAGACCGGATCTTTCAAGCGAAGGAATGCCGGTGCCTGAAGATGTAGCAGATATGGTAGGATTTCTGCTCGAGATGAGGAAGACGAATGCGGTCATTGACGAGATGACGTTTCACAGGAAGAATAAAGAACCATTTGCATAGGAGGGATATATGAACATAATAAAGAATTTTGAAGGAAACAAGCTTGTTATAGCACTTGAGGGAAGACTTGATACAACAACAGCTCCGGAACTTGAAGCAACACTGAAGGAAGAGCTTCCAAAGGCTGAGTCAGTATTACTTGATTTTGCAAAGCTTGAGTATATCTCTTCAGCAGGACTTCGTGTACTTCTTACAGCTCAGAAGGAAATGGTTAAGAAGGGCGGAATGGTTATCAGGAATGTCTGCCCGGAGATTCTTGAGGTATTTGAGATAACAGGATTCTCGGATATTCTTACGGTAGAATAAGCTGACAGAATCAAGACGGACGGTCATTCATGACCGTCCGTTTTTGGTTTACTTATTTAACAGGAAACTGTGTTCTGCCGGACAGAATCTTCTATGTCTGTCACTGCCCGTAGTAAGCATTTGCCCCGTGTTTACGGAAATAATGTTTGTTCTGCAGTGCGGCGGGAGCCGGAGATGCCTTCGGGTCGATAAGTTCCGTATACAAAGCCATACGTGCACATTCCTCAAGGCACACGGCATTGTGGACGGCGTTGTCGGCTGAGGTTCCCCAGGTGAAGGGCCCGTGGTTTCTGCACAGAACGGCAGGAACCGCCTCATAGTCGAGACCGCGTTTTTCAAATGTATCACAGATTACAACACCGGTATTGTATTCGTAGTTATCTAATTCGGATTCTTTAAGAACACGTGCACACGGAACGGGGCCATAGATATAATCTGCGTGTGTTGTTCCGTAACAGGGGATATCTCTTCCGGACTGCGCCCATGCGGTTGCGTAAGGTGAATGCGTGTGGACGATACCCTGAATTTTCGGGAAACGGTTATATAATACAAGGTGAGTATCCGTATCGGATGACGGGTTGAGTTTTCCTTCGACTTTTTTTCCGTTAAGATCAACAAGAACTATATCGTCGGGGGTAAGCTTATCATAATCCACTCCGGACGGTTTTATGGCAAATATTCCGGCCTCCCTGTCGATTCCGGATACATTGCCCCATGTGAAGGTAATGAGATGATGCTCCGGGAGCTTCATATTGGCCTTATATACTTCTAATTTGAGTTCTTCAAGCATAATAAAAACCTCCTGATTAAATTATCAATATTTTAGCACATTACAACAGGCATATGATATACTTTTAATGTATATGGAAAAAATCAATACATTTTTGAAGAAGAAAGATATCGTTATCTCTGCAAGGTGGTACGGAATAGATGCACTGAGCGCGATGGCACAGGGCCTTTTCTGTTCTCTGCTTATCGGAACGATAATCAATACCATAGGTACACAATTCCATATTCCGTGGCTTACGGAACCTGTTGCCGTTATCGGAGGAACAGAGTATACAGTCGGAGGACTTGCGTGTGCCATGAGCGGTCCGGCAATGGCCGTGGCTATCGGGCGTGCACTTAATTCTCCGCCGCTGGTATTGTTTTCACTTATAACCGCAGGATTTGCGTCAAATGCTCTCGGCGGTGCAGGCGGTCCGCTCGCGGTATTATTCGTAGCGATAATCACAGCGGAGATAGGTAAGGCAGCAGCGGGAGAGACTAAAATAGATATTCTGGTCACTCCGCTGGTTACTATCGGCGTCGGTGTCGGATTATCTGCACTGCTCGCACCCCCTCTCGGAGCACTGGCTATGAAAGTCGGAAATCTGATAATGTGGGCAACGGAGCTTCAGCCGTTCCTGATGGGTATATTAGTAGCCGTAATAGTCGGAATGGCTTTAACACTGCCGATATCTTCAGCGGCAATCTGCGCGGCATTCGGACTGACAGGACTTGCCGGCGGAGCAGCAGTGGCAGGCTGCTGCGCACAGATGATAGGTTTTGCCGTAATGAGTTTTAAGGAAAACAGCTGGGGCGGGCTTGTATCACAGGGACTGGGAACATCGATGCTTCAGATGGGAAATATAGTAAAGAATCCGAAGATATGGATAGCACCTACTTTAACTGCAGCGATAACGGGACCGATATCGACCTGCATATTCAGGATGCAGATGAACGGAGCGCCTGTATCAAGCGGAATGGGAACCTGCGGAATGGTCGGACCTATAGGAGTGTATACCGGATGGGTCAATGATATAGCCGCGGGAAGTAAAGCAGCAATAACGGCATGGGACTGGACAGGACTTATTCTGATTTCAATAGTTCTTCCGGCAGTCATATGCCCGTTAATAAACGGATTATTAAAAAAGATCGGCTGGGTAAAGCCGGGGGATACAAAACTTTAGGAGGTAATGTATGGGTAAAGCCGGGTTTTTAGGATGGTTCAAATGGGAAACAAAAGCTCAAAGACAAAAGAGAGAGAAAGCTTATACTCAGAAAATGTTTCCTCTTGGAGCAGAGGAACAGAGAAACTGGGAAATAGCTACGATAAAGGAACTCTTTCCCGAACTCAAGAAAAACATTCAGGAAGTTCATTTTGATATACTGACACTTCGCGAAGCTTTGCTGAATTCTCAGTTGGATGAGGAGGATGAAGACTACGAGAGCATGGAAAGCGCTATGCAGAGCTGGGAGAAATCCGATATTACACGATCAATGATGAGAAAAGGATATCTCCCGTATATCAAAGCCATGGCTTTCCTTGAGAATAATGCATCTTCAGTTGAAGAGCTTCCGACGGTTGAACAGATCAAACAGGAATCGGAAAAATTCAAAGGATGATAATTATGTCGCATGGACATGACCACGGGCATCATCACGAACATCATTATGAGCACGATGGCTGTGATGAGGCAATGGAGCGCAAAAAAATAATAATAAAACTTATTTCGGCAGCTGTGATATTCATAGCTGCTTTGATAGTTGAGCATTTTTCCGGCAAAACCGTTTCCGCGCCGATATATCTGGCAGCATATCTGACAGCAGGCTTTGACGTTATCAAAGAAGCATTTGAGAACATCCGCCACGGAGAAGTTTTCGGTGAAGAGTTTCTGATGGCTGTCGCCAGTATCGGGGCTGTTCTGATAGGCCAGTTCGCGGAGGCGGCAGCGGTAATGATTCTGTACTGTCTGGGAGAATTACTTCAGGATCTTGCAGTGGACAGATCGAGAGAATCCATAAGCAATCTCATGGATATCAGACCGGATCATGCAAATCTGATTGATAATGACGGAATTGAAAAAACAGTTGATCCCGCAGAGGTCAGGCCCGGAGATATAATTGCCGTAAAACCGGGAGAGAGGATTCCTCTTGACGGTGAAGTTACAGAAGGAAATACCATGCTGGATACGGCGGCGCTTACCGGAGAATCCGTTCCGAGAAGTATTCATCCCGGAGATCAGGTTCTGAGCGGCTGTATTAACAGTACGGGACTTATCAGGGTAAAAGTTACAAAAGAATACGGTGATTCAACAGCAAGCAGGATACTGGAACTTGTCGAGCATGCCTCTGAAAGAAAATCGAAATCAGAAGATTTTATTTCTAAATTCGCACATGTATATACTCCGGTAGTGTGTATCGCGGCATTGCTGCTGGCGGTCATCCCGTCACTGGTATTCGGGGAGCCGATAAAGTGGATCGAACGTGCACTGACATTCCTTGTTATTTCATGTCCGTGTGCACTTGTCATATCGGTACCGCTCACTTTCTTTGCCGGGATAGGTACGGCATCAAGGGAGGGTATACTTGTAAAAGGAAGCAATTACCTGGAAGCTCTGGCTGATGTAAAAACCGCAGTGTTTGATAAGACAGGAACACTGACTGAAGGGGTCTTTGACGTTCAGAAATGTATTATGGCTGCCGGTTCAAAGATGACACAGGATGAGCTGACGGAGCTGGCGGCATATGCCGAAAGCAGTTCCTCACATCCGATAGCACAGTCGGTAATACGCTCATACGGAAAGGAAATCGACAGAACGCAGATAAATGAAGTTGAGGAAACAGCAGGTTACGGAGTTACTGCAGGTGTCAGGGGACATGTTGTCAAGGCAGGAAATGCGGGACTTTTAGAGAAGGCAGGAATAGTTTTTGAGAGCTGCAGTGAAAACGGAACGGTAGTTTATGTTGCTGTTGACGGCAGATACGAAGGATGTATGGTTGTTTCCGACAGGATTAAGGATGATGCGGTGCAGGCAGTCAGCGGACTTAAAAAATGCGGAATCAGAAAGACGGTCATGCTGACCGGAGATAACAGCCGTGCAGCTTCATATGCAGCAGAACAGACGGGAGTGGATGAGGTATATTCAGGTCTGCTTCCTGCAGACAAAGTTGAAATTGTTGAGAAACTGATTGCCGAAAACGGCGAAAAAGAGAAGCTGATATTTGCGGGAGACGGGGTTAATGATGCTCCGGTGCTTGCAAGGGCCGATATCGGAGCTGCAATGGGTGCGATGGGATCCGATGCAGCAATCGAGGCTGCGGATGTAGTGATTATGGATGATAAACCGTCCAGACTTGTGACAGCAGTAAAACTTGCGCGCAGGACCAGAAGAATTGCAGCTCAGAATACGGCATTTGCTATAATAATAAAGATTCTCATACTGATATTGGGGGCCTTTGGTCTGGCCGGCATGTGGGCGGCTGTTTTTGCCGATGTCGGGGTAGCACTTCTGTGCGTACTAAGTTCTCTGAGAAATATGAAACGTATATAGGTGATGAAGATGAATATAGTTCTTACCGGATTTATGGGTACGGGAAAGAGTACCATAGGAAGGCTGCTGGCGGAGAAACTCGGGCTGGGTTTTATCGATACGGATGAGTATATAGAGGAAAATGCCGGAAAAAGTATACAGGATATATTTGCATCCGAGGGCGAAAAGGCTTTCAGGGCATATGAGTATGAAACCGCGCAGGATCTGAGATTCGCGGACGGAATGGTCATCGCGGCCGGAGGAGGCTTTAATGCAGCTCCTTTCAAAAAGGATGAACATTTTAAAATCGTATACATAAAGCGGAGTATCGACAGCATTTTACCAAAGCTGACAGCTGCTCAGACGGGAAGACCGAACGCAGACGGGAAGACCGGGGCGGAACTGAAAGAGCTTTTCTACGCAAGAGTTCCGGTTTATGAGGAAAATGCCGACATAACGCTGGATTTGACTAATTCGGAAACAAGTCCCGAAGATGCTTGCAAAATATTGATTTCTTTGCTAAAATAGTTCTTCGCGACATATTATATTTTTCCTTGCTTGCGATTCGATCGCAGGCCGGAGACCGTAAGGAGGTAGTAACAGATGACGAGCAAATATGAGTTGGCACTTGTAATTAACGGACAGCTCGAAGAAGATGCTAAGGCAGCGGCTCTCGAAAAGGTACAGGGTTACA
>JAGHSD010000017.1 GCA_018066045.1 Candidatus Darwinimomas equi
TGGGCGTTATCATTGCCAACATCGGAAATCTTCCGGCAGCATTTGGATCGATTTTCAAGTATGCATTTGCTCCGGCTCCGGCAATCGGAGGTTTCGCAGGCGCTACAGTAACGATGGCTATTTCAAAGGGTGCGGCAAGAGGTATCTTCTCCAACGAAGCAGGTATGGGTACTGCTGCAACAGTTCATGCAACAGCTCAGACAGATCATCCTGTACATCAGGGTATGTACGGTATCTTTGAAGAATTTGTTGATACAATCATCGTTTGTACATTAACAGCGCTTACAGTTCTCTGCTCAGGCGTTCTTGAGACAGTTACAGAGGAAACAGTTGGTGTAGGTATGGTATTCCAGGGCTTCTCATCAGTTTGGGGACCTGTCGGTGCTATTATCCTTTGCATAGCTGTTGTTCTGTTCTGCTACTCAGGATATCTTGGATTCTATGTAGAGTTCAGAACATGTACAGAGTGGATGGTTGGCGCAAAGGCTTCTAAGTTCCTCAACGCACTTTTCTTCATTCTTCCGCTTCTTGCAACCGGACTCTCAACACTTGAAGTATGGGGTCTTTGCGATATCGTAGTCGGACTTGTTATCATTCCAAACCTTATCGCACTGCTCATGCTGAGTCCGAAGTTCTTAGGACTCTTCAAGGAGTATATGGCAAAAATCAAAACCGAAAAAAGCTGACAAGGCCCCGTTTGTCACAAAAGCTGACAAGGGGGGGACGTTTCGCTTGTCATAAAAAAGCTGTATCACGAGTTTATCGTGGTACAGCTTTTTGCACATGTTTTTGTTGTATCAAGCTGTTTGATTTTGAAAGTATGAGTATTGTAGTGACGCTTCCTGTTATGTTTGATATAATTATTCAGGATATCATTCACTATGATATAGTCCCATCACCAGGAGGAAGATGGAGTGCAGCATTTTGATATAATAATTATAGGTGCCGGAGTGGTCGGGTCTGCTGCGGCAAGGGAACTCAGCAGATACAAACTGAAAACAGGAGTTCTTGAAAAAACACCTGATGTATGCTGTGGGACCAGTGCCAGAAATTCCGGGGTTATTCATGCCGGATTCAATAACAAACCGGGCTCTAAAATGGCAAGATTCTGTGTTGAAGGAAATGCAGGATTTGATAAGATTGCCGGGGAACTTGATATTCCGTTCAGGAGGACCGGAAAACTGGTCGTAGGCTTCTCGTCTGATGATAAGGAACGTCTGATAGCTATGAAGACTCAGGGGGAAAAGAACGGTGTTCCGGGACTGAAGATGGTCGATAAGGACTTTATCAGACAGATTGCTCCTAATGTAAAAGGAGAATTTGCATTGTGGTCGGGATCGACCGGGATATGCAGTCCGTTTGAGTTTACGCTTGCTATGGCAGAAAATGCAGCAGCGAACGGAACGGAATTTTTCTTTGACAGTGAAGTGACGGATATCAGGTGGGACGGAAAGAATTATTCGATTACAGCCGGAGGAAAAGAATTTACATCCAGGTGGATCGTGAACTGTGCCGGTCTGGGATCTGACAGGATTTCTTCTATGCTTGGGATAGACGGATATACTATTCATCCATGCAAAGGAGAATATTTTATTTTGGATAAGAAAGCAGGACCGCTGCTTCCGGTTCCGGCATATCCGGTACCTAATCCTAAGGAGGGCGGTCTGGGAATCCATCTGACGCCCACAATAGACGGAAATATTCTTGTAGGACCGAGCAATGAGTACCTGAATGACAGCGATGATTATGCCTGTGAACAGGATGTGATGGACATGCTGATTGCGGACGGGAGCCGTATATTTCCCCATCTGAAAAGGGAATATTTTATCAGGAATTTTGCGGGTATCAGACCGAAACTTACAACAAAGGAAGAGGGCGGATATCACGATTTTGTTATTGAGAGGCGCGCAGAAGCTCCGCATGCGGTTAACCTTGTCGGAATAGAATCTCCGGGACTTACAAGCTCGGTTCCGATTTCCAAAGAAATAGTCCGCCTTATACAGGAGGAGGAGAAACTTTCTCTTAGGGATGATTTTGATCCGATAAGACACAGAATAACGACATTTGCTGACAAGTCACCGGAAGAACAGGCCGGACTTATAGCAGATGATCCGGATTACGGAGAGATAGTCTGCAGGTGCGAAACCATCACTAAAGCAGAGGTGCTGGCAGCGATTCACAATCCGTTGGGAGTACATACGGTAACAGGAATAAAATATCGCTGCAGAGCAATGATGGGCAGATGTCAGGGCGGATATTGTCAGACACGTATAGCGGAACTTATTATGAGAGAGACAGGATGCAGCCGCGAGGAAATAGTTTATGGTAAGGATGATTCATGGATGTTTACCGGAAAGGTGCGTGGATGATGATTACAGAACACAGAAACGTAATAATAATAGGAGGAGGCCCTGCCGGTCTTGCGGCGGCTTGCGCCCTGTATGATAAGGGAGTAAAGGACATTCTGATTTTAGAGAGGGAGCCGAGACTCGGAGGCATACTGAATCAGTGCATTCACGACGGATTCGGACTGTCACGATTCGGTGAGACTCTATCAGGTCCCGAATATGCAGGAAGATTCATCGAGGCAGTCAGACAGCGAAAAATAGACTATATAACCGAATGCACGGTAATTAATCTGGACAACAATAAATGTGTTACTGCCGCTGCGCAGGACGGACTTAAAAAGTATCAGGCGGATGCAGTAATACTGACTATGGGATGCAGAGAACGCCCCAGGGGCGGGCTGGCAATCCCCGGGGACAGACCGTCCGGAGTGTTCACAGCAGGCGTAGCCCAGTCTTACATGAATCTTCATAATACCATGGTCGGGAAAAAAGCGGTAATTCTAGGTTCCGGAGATATAGGAATGATCATGGCAAGGAGACTGACGCTTGAAGGCGCGAAAGTTGAGGCTGTGTTCGAGATACTGCCATATCCGAGCGGACTCCCGAGAAATATCGAGCAGTGTCTGAATGATTACGGCATTCCGCTGTATCTCAGTCACACCGTTACCAGAATCAACGGAAAAGCAAGACTGTCGTCAGTTACCGTAAGTGAAGTAGGACGTGATATGAAGCCGATAAAGGGAACCGAAAAAGAATGGCCGTGTGATACGCTTATTCTTTCGGTCGGATTGATTCCGGAGAATGAATTGTCTCTGCAGGCGGGAGTAGTGCTGGACGGACGAACAAAAGGTGCAATAGTCGATGAGAATGGAATGACATCGGTGCCGGGAATATTTGCGGCCGGGAATGTGCTTCATGTTCATGATCTGGTTGATTTTGTTTCTTTGGAGGCCGAGAAGCTTGCCGAAGGTGTAAGTGCATATTTGCAGGATGCGGGAGAAGGAAATCAGAAAACCTGTGCTATAGATATTCAGACAGACGAAACCATAGGTTACACGGTTCCGCAGAAGGTCAGCGGGAAGAAGGATGTGACGGTTTCATTCAGACCGAAGTTCCCTTCGCAGAACAGAGTGTTTGAAGTATATCAGGGAGACAGGCTGCTGACACGGAAAACAGTCAGAAAAGCGATTCCTGCGGTAATGCTTCATATTGATATTCCTGCGGAAAAATTTGTATCAGAAGAGACGGTCAGGGTGGTGAGCCATGAAGAATAGAACATTTACATGTATTATCTGTCCAAACGGATGTGATATAGCAGTTGAATATGATGATGAAGGATATTTCAGGTGTGAGGGCAATCTCTGCCCGAAGGGAGAGAAGTACGTCTTAAATGAACTTACTGCTCCGCAAAGAACTATATCAAGTTCCGTTGTTGTAGACGGCGGGGAGCTTCCTCTGGCAAGCGTACGATTAAACGGACCGGTTCCCAAGGACAGAATATTTGATGTCATGAAGGAAATCCGGGCAATAAGGCTGAAAGCACCGGTCAAGGCAGGAACAGTACTGATAAAGAATATTTTTGGGTTTGACAGCGATCTGATAGTTACCAGAAATGTGGAAAAGAAAGCGTAGTCATATCGTACATTTATGAACATTTGCAGACAGAAAGGGTCGGAATATGCCTGATATTAAAAACAACAAGATAATGAAAAACGAAAATCTGAAACAGGTGGTTTTGTTCGTACTTTTCAGTACGGCTGCGGCACTTGCTCAGCTCTCATCAAGAGTAATCATTGATCTGATTCTGAAGAATGTGAATCAGACAGTAAACATATGGCCTTTCGGAGAGCAGGCACTGGGATCATTTATTGCATTTTTAGTGTCCAACATAATTGCAAAAGTTATTTCGTATGTCACAAACCGAAAGACTACTTTCAAGGCAAACAATAATCCCGTACGAAGTGCAATTATATATGTTATTATGGTAGTGGCGCTTATCATAATTGAAACAATTATCGGTACTCCGCTCCAGAACGGAATATACGGACTGCTCGGCGGAACATTTACCGGTGCACAGCTGACGACAGCTACGGCAGATAATCCGACATTGTATCAGATCTGCGGAATAGCATCACAGGCTATTTACGGATTTGGTGACGGACTGATAGTTTTCTTTATGGACAAATATGTCATCATGCGAAATGATGAGAAGAAAAAATAAAGCGGAGGACGAATATGGATATTCTTGCAAAGGATCTTAATCCGGTCAATATGCTGAGAGTTGAGGAACATTATACACCGAGAGCAAAGTTTCCGGTTATAGACATGCACACTCACTGGGGACCGATTCTTCTGGGAAAGGACTATGCTTCAAAATACAATACCCCTGATGTTGTGGAAAATCTGAAAAAGTATAATATTGCCATGACTTTCAATCTGGATCTTTTATGGGACGAGAGCCTTGATATGATGCGTAAGAAACTGGAAGGATATGAAGATTTTGTTCCTACATGTCCTTCGGTAGACTATTCGCGTATGGATGATCCGGATTTTCCGGAGTACGTTGACAGGTACTACAAGATGTATAAAGAATCCGGAGTAAAGGCTATTAAGCTCTGGAAAAATATGACATTGATGCTGAAAGATAAAAACGGAAAGTATGTCAGACTTGATGACGAGAGATATGATCCGCTTTTTGCATGTGCAGGAAAATATGATCTCCCGTTAATCATTCATATAGGTGATCCGCATGCCCTTTTCACTCCGGTTGACGGAGGAAACGAATATTATTTCATCATGAAAGACCATCCGGAGTGGTCATTTACAGGAGATGAATACTTTACATTTGATCAGCATATGGAGATGCAGGAGAATGTTATTGCCAGACATCCGGAGACAACATTTGTTGTTGCACATATCGGTTCATGCGGTGAAAATCTGTCACTTGTCGATGCAATGATGGAAAAATATCCGAATATGTATATCGACATCGCTGCAAGACTTTCGGAAATAGGACGTCAGCCATATACCGCACGGAAATTCTTCCTGAAATATCCTGACAGAATAATGTTCGGAACTGATTTTGAGGCAAATCAGGATCCGGAAGTATTCTATCCGCCGTATTTCAGATTTCTGGAGACATATGATGAATACTTTGACTATACGGGAGAACCCAGAAATAAAGACTAT
>JAGHSD010000104.1 GCA_018066045.1 Candidatus Darwinimomas equi
TGACGTGTTGAAGCCTCTGAGAATACATACATCGGAAGTCCCTCGTACTCTGCACCGTTCTCATATACGCAGCGCTGTGCGATACCAACTGCCTGAAGCTCTGTCATGCCCGGCTTGATCTCTGCGATAACTGCATCTGTTGCAAGCTGAGCTATTCTGTATCCTTCACGTAAGCATGCAAGCTCATTCTCCGACTTGATCTGACGAAGTTCCGTCATAATATAACCTGCATCAACGATCTCTGCCTCCGGAAATGCTTCCTTGATTGCATTGTAAATAACAACTGATGTATCAAGCAGTGAAGCAACTGCGATACGAAGCTTCTTTCCAGTGATTCCGAGTGCCTTGAAAACATCAGGGAACTCGTCTGCCTTAAGCTCCGGATAAGATGGATCTGCTCCCTCTCTGTATGCTTTAAGAACGAAAATCTTATCAAGCTTATTTCTGTCTGCGCCGAAGATTGCTGACTCCGGTCCTACCAAAAGGGCTGCATCACCTGATGCTGAGATAGCGACACCTGCACGCTCGAAAAGCGGCCAGAATCCCGAAAAATATCTCGGATTGGCATAGTCAGCCTCGTTTCCGTTAACTATCATTGCATCAAATCCGTCTCTCTGAAGAATTGCTGCTGCCTTTTTAACTCTCTCCTTATACTCCGCATCCGGAATACAAATTCTACCCATTTTAATTTCCTCCTGAATTATATTGGTTTTTTTATTCCCGTTTTACCGGGTCTTATATTACAAAACAATCTCAAACTGTTCCTTTTCCGGAACATCCAGACATGTGCAGTCATTTGCATATGTGCACTCCGGAAGGATAATCATACAATGAATCTCTTTATTCTTTGCCGGAAGCGGTGCAAGATGCCATACTCCCGCATCCATCTTTACCAACGTTCCCTTGGGAACGATAAAAGCCTTTGCGGTGGAATTATCGATAACTCCTGCACTCTTCTCTGCCACATGAAGCACCATATCGTCATCCAGCGGAAGTATCATCTCCCATGTAGTAGTATGATATTCCTGCTGCGTTATTATATAGCGCTCCGGTTTTTTAACACATATCGGTGAAAATCCCAGTGCATGATCTGCCCCTGCGATAACCCTGTCAGGGTAAAATGCATGGAGCTCGCCGCAAAGTGCCTTTCCGTCCGGATCCGCCATAGAATAATACGAACCAAACGGTGCAAATGCTTCCTTGCTGAGTTTCTTCGCTTTAAACTTCCGCTTACCTCCCTCCTTACTCGCAATATCCAGGTGTTGTATAGAAGTTGACAGCTCTCGGTTCTGCACGTCCGTACTGCGCAACGATCGGAACATCACTCTCAAGCATGATTGCATACTGCTCACCGAACTTTGCCGTGTATTTCCCAAAATCACATTTTCTGTTTGATCTCAGGCAACGAACTCTTTTAGCCCCTACCTTTGCCTCGAAGCTTACGGGATCTTTGTCTTCAAAGAATAATGTAAACTTCACCGTAGCTTCTTTATCACCGGTATTTGTAATGATAACTGACTCGTGTCCCGGGATAAGATCAACACCCTCCGGCGGTAATTCTGCATCCGGGAAAACCCATACTTTCTTTCCGTACTCCATAATTATCCTCCTGATTCTGTTTTTTATTTTTTTATTTAATTACTTCTCTGAGCCACTCAAGCGTACACTGAACCATCCATTTTCCTGTTTCTTCGCTTGCTTCTTTTGCAGACTCTGCAAACCACTCCGTGTTTCTCTCGCATCTGCTGAGATCAACATTCTGCGGCCATGTTCCCATCATGAGTGATGTCTCCCATTTTCCTGCATGATCAAAACCTCCGCACTTGATCTGTGCATCAGCTCCGATAAGAGGAAGTACCTTGATGTATGAGAACGGATCGTCTGCAGATTCCATTTTCTCATAGTAGTCAGCATAATCATTGGAACCCCACCAGCCCTTGCCAAGTGTGTCTTCCATGTACTCCATCGTAACCTTCTTTGCAGCCTTATGGCATGCGATAGTCATAGGCATAAGTCCTGCATGCTCCGTCTGATGATGCGGGATAAGATAGATATTCTTATGTCCGCCATACATCATTGATTTAAGAATATTATATACATATGCAGCATATGCATCTTCATCAATAGTAATTGTATTTGTTTCAGGGCCTCCTACTGCGTACGAAGCTATTCCATACCAGATAGGAGGACATACTACTATTTCTTTTTCCTTCTCAAGTTCTCTTAAAACACCTGTAACAACCATTGTGTCTGTTCCGAGAGAAGCATGATGCGCATGATATTCAAGAGTTCCTATCGGAATAATAAAAGGAACCTTTCTTTTCTTGGCATCCTCTATGTCATCATAAAACATATCAATCAACTGCATATTTTTTACCTCCGACTATTGTTATATAAAACTTCTGTTTCTATTATATCTCAGCAACCTCTTTTAATACAGTACCAATACTGTCAGATATTACAAGAGTTTCCGTCCCCGGAATGCTGATGTCCAGTCTGTCCCTGTTAATAACTACCAGATATCTGCCCTTGAAATAATGAATATATGATGCTGCCGGATACACCGTAAGCGATGTTCCTCCTATTATCAGCATCTGAGCTTTGGATATAGCATCCACAGCATGGCTGACAGCGTCATCAGGAAGCATTTCCTCATACAGTGTTATATCGGGACGTATCATGCCTCCGCAGTCGCAGTGCGGCACATCCTCTTCGGAATTGAAAATATAGTCTTCGGGAAAAACCTTCCCGCATTTACTGCAATAATTCCTCAGTGCACTGCCGTGTATTTCATAAACCCTGCTGCTTCCGGCCTTCTGGTGAAGCCCGTCGATATTCTGAGTGACAACAGCTTTCAGCTTTCCCTTCTTCTCTAATTCTGCCAGATACTTATGCGCAAAGTTGGGTTCAATACTTCTTGTATCCATCTTCTGACGATGAAACTCAAAATATACCTTGGGCTCATTTATCAGACAGCTGTGGCTTAACAGGTATTCGGGTCTGTATCCTTCAAAATGAACATCTCTCTGATTATACAGCCCGTCCTTACTCCTGAAATCCGGAACGCCGCTTTCGGTTGATACTCCTGCTCCTCCGAAAAAAACTATATTGTCACATTCATTGATCCACTCTCTTAAAGTATCAATCTTATTTTTCATAATCGATCCTCTTAATTGCGGTCGGCTTTCGGAATCATACCTCTCTCGGTGCTCTTGTCGTTCCGTCCGGTGAAAGCTGTTTTACAACCTTAGCCGGATTTCCCGCTACCACACAGTTATCCGGAACGTCCTGTACTATTACGCTTCCGGCTGCAACGACCACATTGCTTCCTATTGTCACTCCCGGAACTACCGTACAGTCAGAACCGAACCATACATTGCTTCCGACCGTGATCGGAAATGCCCACTCATAATATTTATTTCTCAGTTCCGTTCCGATAGGATGATGTGCCGTGTAGAATCCGCAGTTTGCTCCGACGAAAACATCATCCCCGAATGTGATTTTCCCCGGATCCATGAAATTGCAGCAGTTATTGGCAAAAAAGTTATCACCAACCTCTATATTTGTTCCGAATCCAACCCAAATAAACGGTTCAACATAAACATTTTTTCCGACTTTTCCGAACAGCTTTCTGATCAGTTCCTCTCTGCGTTTTACATCCGACGGTCTTGTATTGTTGAATTCCCAGCATATATCGTTAGCCGCCTGATGTGCGGCATCTCTTGCCGCGATTTTGGTATCATACATACGGCCGGACATGCATTTCGCATACTCAACCTCTTTCTCCCATTCTTTTCTAATGTCGTTTTCCATAGCCGGAACCTCCTGACGTATATATCTGTTGAATACTGTATGTGATACTGTGTTCCACTTAACACAGTAAGCTGCCGCTTCCGCGGCAGCTTACGAAAAACATCTATTGATTTACTGCTGGAAGCTTAGTCATTCTTAAGCAGCTTACGTTTGTTGCTCTCAGAATTCTTCTTCTTGAAGAGTACCAGCTGTCCGTCAACCATTCTGGTTGAAAGAATAAGCACGATGACAAGCAGTCCGCCCCAGATCAGTGATGCGTAATATGTATTGAGTTCCGGGAACAGGTTAACGCCTGTAGCAATAATCTGAATTGTAAGAATGGTAATAAGTACATTAAGTATCTTACCGACACCTCCGCTCGGAAGTACACCTGCAAGAACCAGGATAAGAATAGCTCTTGTTACATATGATGTACCGTAGTCTGCCTTTGCCGAAGCCATGGTAGAAACCATGATAAGTGCGCCGACAGTTGCAAGAACATCACAAAGAACATAAGTCTTGATGATTGTTGCAGTTGTATTGATTCCGGAGAATTTCGCTGCTTTCTCATTTGTACCGATCATGTATATCTTTTCACCGTATACCGTAAACTTAAGAACCAGTGCACAGATTACAAAGAGAATTATGAAGATCAGCATCGGAAGCGGCAGCCATCCGAACAGCTGCTTATGACCGATTTCCGTATAAAGTGACGGAAGTCCTGTAACAGTATCTCCACGGGTAAGCGCCGTAGATATTCCCAGCCATACCATCTGCATGGAGATTGTTGCCATAACAGGAGGAATGTTGAGCTGCGTAACCAGAAGTCCGTTTATGATACCTCCGACTACCGCAATACCAAGTGCGATAAGAATACCGACGATCAGTATTCCTCCTACTGCAGACTCAGGCGTCGTTTCCGTTACATTTGCAACCATGTAACGAACTGCCATAACTGTAGCAAAATCCGCGAGCATCATAAAGCTCATGTCCATCTTGCCACAGATGAAACAGAACATAAGTCCCAGTGCCATAATTCCGTATTCCGGGAACTGAACCATCATTCCCTGCCATACGGTAGGCTTCCAGAACTGTTTGCCCTTTGTTAAAGTAAATATCAGAATAACAATAACTGCAAGAATAAGAAGCATAAAGGTGTAACCATATCTTTTCTTGATATCTTTCATCGTTCCACCTCCCCTTATCGCTGATTTCTCTTTGCCTGCAATGACGAGATAGTGATCCCGATAAGAATGATCAGGCCATTGAAGAACATCTCCCAGAAAGTATCGATCCCTACCAGAAGCCTATAGTTACAAACAAGTGAACTGATACCGATTG
>JAGHSD010000029.1 GCA_018066045.1 Candidatus Darwinimomas equi
GTGCATATGGAAGGGAGGACTGTATGAGTAAATATTCTATCGGTATTGATTTCGGTTCGTTATCGGTACGTGCTCTTATAGTGGATATCTCCAACGGAGAAGAAATAATTTCAAGAGTCAGTGAATATCCGCACGGATGTATGTCAGATAAGCTTCCATCGGGAGTAAGGCTTGGAGTTGACTGGGCACTTCAGGATGCGGAGGATTATATCAGTTCCATGTGCAAAGCCGTATCAGAGGCGATGTCAGAGAGCGGTATAGATAAAAAAGATATTGCAGGCATAGGAATTGACTTTACGGCATGTACGGTGGTTGCCGCAAAATCTGACGGAAGGCCGCTTTCATCATTGCCTGAATATAAGGACTGTCCTCATGCATATGTGAAGCTGTGGATGCATCATGCTGCAGTAAAACAGGCAGAAAGAATCAATGCAATAGGCGCTGATCTTGCATCTGACTGGATGAAGAGATATTCAGGGAAAATGTCCTCGGAATTCATGTTCCCGAAAATACTTCAGGTGGTGGAAGAAGCCCCGGAAATCTACGATGCGGCAGATCTGTTTATGGAAGGCGGAGACTGGACGGTATGGCAGATGACAGGGAATCTGTATAGAAATTCCTGTGCTGCCGGCTATAAGGCTATGTGGCATGACCGTGACGGCTACCCGTCAAAGGAATTCTTCAAAGCGTTGAACCCGAAGATGGAGAACATAGTGGAAACAAAGCTTCGGGGAGAAGTTCTTGAGGTAGGAAGCTGTGCCGGAGGACTCAGGGCAGACTTTGCCGAAAGGATGGGACTTGAGGAGGGAACTCCGGTGGCTGTTGCGACGATAGACGGACATTGTGCTTATGCAGGATTAGGCAAAGCAGATCCGGGAACCATGATGATTATTATGGGCACTTCGGGCTGCCATATGACTATCAGCAGTGAAGACAGGATGGTTCCCGGAATATGCGGATGCGTCAAAGGAGGAATACTTCCGGGATATTACGGATATGAAGCCGGACAGTCCGGATTCGGTACGCATTTTGAATGGTTTACGGAAAACTGCATTCCGGAAAGATATGTAAAAGAGGCCGAAGAAAAAGGCGTATCGGTTTATCAGCTGATGGAAGAAAAGGCAGGAAAATTCCTTCCGGGAGAGACAGGACTTTTAGTACTTGACTGGTGGAACGGAAACAGATCCGTAATTAACGACAACGGATTGTCCGGAGTAATAGTCGGAATGACCGCTCAAACCAAGCCCGAAGAGATATATCGCGCGATAATTGAAGCGATGGCATTCGGAACAAGGAAGATAGTGGAGAGTTTTGTTTCCACAGGAGTACCGGTTAATGATATAATAGCAGTTGGAGGAATCGCAGAGAAGAATCCGCACCTTATGCAGATATTTGCGGATGTTCTGGGAATGCCGATAAGACTTGCCGGATCATCTCAGGGCACGGCGCTCGGAGCAGCGGTATTCGGAGCACTGGTCGGAGGAAAAGCCCGCGGAGGATATGATGATATCTTCGAGGCGGTAGGAAATATCGGAAAGACTAAAGATTTATGTTATGTTCCGGATAAGGATAAACATGATGCATACGGACCGCTGTTTGAAAGATACAGCAGGCTCTATGACTATTTCGGAATAGAACAGAAAGATCTCATGCATTTCCTGAAAGATACGAAAAGCAAATGCAGAGGATAGTGTGATTTTATGAGTACTGCAGGGCAAGGATACCTGTACTAAAATAAAGGGAGGTGGTTGAGTGGCTGAGCAGCTGATTCGCATGAATCATATCAGTAAGGAATTCCCCGGAGTTAAGGCACTGGATGATGTGAGCTTCGAATTGAATGCAGGAGAAGTTCACGCTCTTGTAGGAGAGAACGGTGCCGGAAAGTCAACGTTGATGAAGATTCTTACCGGTGTCTACACGGCAGACAGCGGAGAGATTCATATTCAGGGTGAAAAGGTGACGATAGGGGATGTTCGCGATTCACAGAAGTACGGAGTAATCATGATACACCAGGAACTGAACCTGATGAACCATCTTACTGTCGCACAGAATATTTTTATCGGTCGTGAGGCAAGAAGCAAATTCCCGCTGTTCCTGGATGACAGTGAACTGAACAAAAAGGCAGCGGAGATTTTCAAGAGACTTAATGTTAATATCAATCCTTCCGATAAGGTCGGAGATCTGACAGTCGCAAAACAACAGATGGTAGAGATAGCCAAGGCTTTGTCCTATGATCCCAAGGTGCTTATCATGGATGAACCGACAGCGGCTCTGACAGACGTTGAGATTGAAGATCTGTTCCGTGTTATCAGAGTGCTGAGAGATGAAGGAAAAGGAATCATTCATATATCTCACAGACTTGAAGAACTGAAACAGATATCCGACAGAATCACTGTAATGAGGGACGGACAGTATGTTGATACTGTACTGACTAAGGATGTATCTCTTGATGAAATCATATCCATGATGGTCGGACGAGTAATATATGTTGAAAAACCTGTTAACAACATGAAGCCGGATGCACCGATAGCCCTCGAGGTAAAGAATGTATCATGTGCGGGATTTGTCCATGATGTTTCGTTCAATGTCAGAGAGGGAGAAATTTTAGGCTTTTCGGGACTGATAGGAGCCGGAAGAACCGAAGTTGCGAGAGCAATATTCGGAGCTGACAGGATGACATCCGGAGAAGTATATGTCCGCGGAAAGAAAGTAACGATAACAGATCCTGCAAGTTCAATTCAGCACGGTCTTGCGTATCTGTCAGAAGACAGAAAGAGATACGGACTGGCACTGGGCCTGAATGTTGAATTCAATACGGCAATGGCACATCTTCCGAGTTTTACGGGTCCGCTGGGTTTCATGAAGCAGAAGCAGATAGAGGAAAATGCAGCCGAAAAAGCTTCCCTTCTGGCTATAAAGACTCCGTCGACAAAGCAGCTTGTTAAGTTCCTTTCAGGAGGAAACATGCAGAAGGTTGTTCTGGCAAAATGGCTTACCAGAGACTGTGATATCATTATTTTTGATGAGCCTACCAGAGGAATAGATGTAGGTGCAAAGAGTGAGATATATAAACTTATCAATGATCTCGCTGCATCGGGCAAAGCAATAATTATCATATCATCGGAACTTCCTGAAATTCTCAGAATAAGCAACAGGGTAATTGTAATGTGCGAGGGCGCGATTACCGGAGAATTATCCGGAGATGAGATCACTCAGGAGAACATCATGCACTATGCAACACAGCGTGATATGAAATAAGATTACAGAATTCTGGAGGGAACTATGAATAAAGAGCAGTCAAAAAAGAAAGTGAATATGCAGCTTATCATTACCCTGGGAGTGATGGTTGCGCTGTTTATACTGTTTACGATTCTGAGACCGGCATACGCAGGATTTACAAATATCATGTCAGTTCTTCTTTCGACATGTGTTAACGGATGCCTCTCATTCGGTGTTACATTTGTTATTATTTCCGGAGGAATTGATCTGTCGATAGGACCGGTCATGACGCTTACCGGAGTTGTCAGCGGAGTTGCTTTGACAAAGTGGGGACTTCCGCTGGCGTGCTGCATCCCGTTGGGACTTTTAGTTGGCGTTCTGTGCGGAGTTCTTAACGGAATTATGGTTGCAAAGATGAAGTTAGCTCCGTTCATCGCTACGCTTGCAATGCAGATGATAGTAAAGGGTCTTAACTTGGTTATTTCAGGTCTTATGCCGGTATATTTCACATCGGATCCTTTCTATCAGAAAATCGCACTTGGAAATGTGTTCGGAATTGAAGGCTTCTACAGTGCAATCATAGTATTCATCGGTGTCTGTGTACTGGCATATCTGATTCTTCACAAGACATTGCTTGGAAGATATACATACGCCATAGGATCAAACCGTGAGGCAGCAAGACTTTCAGGAATCAAAGTTGATAAGTGGACTATAGTTATCTATGCACTCAGTTCTTTATTTGCCGGATTTGCAGGTCTTATCATGACATCACGTCTTAACTCGGCTCAGCCGCAGTTAGGTCCCGGATATGAGACAGAAGCAATTGCAGCATCGGTTATCGGAGGAACATCCATGGCCGGAGGCGAAGGAAGCATACTTGGTGTAATTATAGGTGTAATAATCATAAGTGAGTTGTCAAACGGACTTAGAGTAATGGCTGTATCACAGGAATGGCAGTCAGTAATAATCGGTGCAGTACTTGTTGCGTCAGTATACTTTGATCAGCTGCGTAACAAGAAAAAAGCATAAAGGAGGGAATTTATGAAAAAGATTCTAGCAATCGCAATCAGTTTAGTAATGGTTCTTTCTCTTGCAGCTTGCGGCGGACAGCAGGCAGCAGCTCCTGCAGCAGCTCCGGCAGCACAGGAGGCAGCAGCATCAACAGATGGTGAGATTTACATTCCGGTTATCGCCCTTGGTTTCCAGCATCAGTACTGGCAGGCAGTTAAACTCGGATGTGAGCAGGCTGCAGAAGAATTCGGAGTTACGATCACATTTGAAGGACCCGAGCAGGAAACAATGGTTGATAAGCAGGTCGATATGATCAAGGCTGCACTTGCAAAGAATCCGGCTGGACTTTGCCTTGCTGCAATTGATACTGAAGCTTGCCGTGCAGACGTTGAAGCTGCAAAGGCAAAAGGTCTTAAGTGCGTAGGTTTCGACTCAGGATGCGGAGACCTTCCGTTAACAACATGTGCAACAGATTCAAAGGGTGCAGGTGCTATCGCAGCTGAAAACTGTGCAAGACTTCTCAATGGAAAAGGTAAAGTCGGAATCATCAATTTCTCACAGACCGCTCCAGACGGAATCGCACGTGAGCAGGGATTTACAGAGTATCTGAAGGCTAACTGCCCTGATATTGAAGTTGTTGACGTACAGTATACAGACGGAGATCATCTTAAATCAGCAGATGCTGCAAAGTCTATGCTTACAGCATTCCCGGACCTCAACGCATTCTACGGATGCAACGAGGGTTGTGCAGTAGGTATCTACAATGGTATGAAGGAAGTTAACAAGATCGGTGACGTTATTATCATCGGATTCGACTCTTCAGCAGCACTTAAGGAAGGTATCAGAAACGGCGAGATAGCAGGTGCTATCACACAGGATCCTGTTGGTATGGGATACAAGTCAGTTGAAGCAGTAGTAAAGGCTCTTAAGGGAGAATCACTTCCGGAGTTCATCGATACAGGATGCTACTGGTATGACAAGACAAACATGGACGATCCCAAGATCGCTCCGCTGCTTTACGATTAATTCTGTATTGGTAAATCAAAAAATACTGCCCGGTTAAGCAATTAACCGGGCAGTCAGACTGAAGACAAAGTCTACTTCAATAATTCGAAGTGGACTTTTTTTGTGGACTCACCAGCAGCATACTATTCCATATCTATCCGAGGACCTCGAGCTTCTTACAGTTCATACTCACTCACTCAAAGCATCCTCTTCGTGCGAACTTGATATCAATCGGAAGTAACTGCTCCGCAGTTACTCTGAATTAAGATATC
>JAGHSD010000023.1 GCA_018066045.1 Candidatus Darwinimomas equi
TTTTTCTTTAATCCGTACTATCAGTCGTACCACATCATCTTTACGGTGTTCGGTATCTCTGCATACTGGGAGTCTCTTATCTTTGCGCTGTCGCTTTTTGCTAAGCTTGTTATCTCTATCTCGTTTATTATTCTTCTTTCAGCAACGACCACATCTCAGGAGATGTTAAACGGGGCTGCAAGAATGCACATCCCAAAGAATCTGATAACAGTATTGACGCTTACCATCCGCTATCTCTACGTGTTTGCAGAGATGTTCCGGAAAATTATTCTTGCCTTTTCCTGCCGCGGATTTGAGCACTGGGGGCAGGGTTTTCCGCTTCGCTATCGTCTGAATGTGATAGGAGAAGGGGCAGGAACACTATTTATCCGGTCCTTGGAGCAGGGAGAACGTACCTATACGTCTATGTGCTGCCGCGGATATACAGATGACTCGAACGTCTATGTTGCAGGAAAAAAGATTGGGGCATTTGAGTGGGTGTTTCTCGCAGTTGGTATTTTGTATCTGATTTTTGTTCCGGTAATGATTTATCTGGTGCTGTAAAATACCATCTCAGGTTCTTTTATATTTCTTAATCAGTTTGTGGTGAATAAGAATCATAACCGGTACAGGAATACATACACATCCGAATATGGGCAGTATGCACAGAATGGTATAGCTGAAATATGATGCAGTAATAAAGCCGGCGGCAATTATCCCGCCGTAGATTACCCACATCAGACCGTGCGAGGTGTTCCAGCGGCGTACATCTGTTAATTCATAGGCGGCAAATGCTTTTTCTCCGGTATAAAATGTGACTGGTTTTCTGCATCTTATCTGATAAATGCCGATTCCAAGCATTATGGCTGCAAGAAACAACCCTGTAACTAAAGCCAATATGAAATCCGTTTCCATTTTTCATCCCCCTTCGGAGAATACCTAATCTGCATTGAGTATATGATGTTTGGGGATAAAAAGATGTGTTGTTCCTGAATTTTCCCTCCTCATCCCAAATCCCTATTACTAATCCGCCCAAATATATTATCAGTTATGGTCATTCCGACATTTACCGACCGCCGTAAAAAAGGAACTGCTTTTCAGTATGAGAAGACAGACTCAGTCTGGGAAACGATAGCATTCGGCACCTATCCGTTTACCCGCAGCATAAATCACCGGAGACTTACGTTATCCTTCGAAGATAAAGACGGAATAATGCACTATAAACGCGGACTCGACGGGAAAACATTTGAGGCAAATATCGCCGCATCAAACAAAGAGTACAGCGTGCACCCCGCAGGACCGAATCACCTGCCCGCCCCTGTGACAGACTATCTGCAGATCAGATTCGATGAAATCGAACTTGAACCCGGATGTAATACCGTTCTATTCGTAACAGCTCCTCTGGAAATTGCGATAACCCTTAATGCGTCGAATAATGAAGTAAAGATTCTTGACGTCTTCAGCTTCGCCAGGACAAAGTTTGCTCTCTATGGGACAGCAACCCGCGGGGTTATCGTAAGAGACACCCGTTCAAGGGTATCTGCAGTCCCTCTTCCGGTGAAAAACTACAAGGAATTTTTACTCAGATTACATATCGAAAATAAATCAGATTCATGGGTGTCATTAGGGCGTGTCATTTTGTATCTGAAAGGGCTGTCTTTGTATTATGATTCCACCAGTGTTGCAGCATGTGCAGATGTTTCTATTATAAATCCGAACTCGGCACAGGTTTCCTGTACGGATTTACCTCTTAGAAAAGATATGGTAAAAGCAGAACCGGTGTTTACCGACCGGAAGACAACCGCTTTCTGCAACATCAAAAACGGGCAGAATGATTTGACCTTTGTTATGGATATGGGGCTGAGATAATATGACTGAAACTGACACTCTCTTTAACGGTTCTGAAATTTTCGAGAACCTCGAAACAATAATGAACGGAGGCACTACCGGAAACAGTCTGCTTGATACGGTTATCTTCGGTGAATTTACGATAGGAAACCTCATCGCATTAGCGATAATTATTGCCGTTACTATCCTTCTGAAAAAGATTGTAAGTACTCTTATCCGGCGTGTTCTTACCGGAAAAGTGGATGTAAAAAATACTGACGGACTGGTAAAACTTGCTTCATGGGTCATATATTTCGTTGCGTTTCTCGTGGCATGTCCGCAGCTGCATATTGATATATCAGGTATTCTGGTTGCAGGAGGAATTGTGGGAGTCGCCATCGGTTTTGCAAGTCAGAACACGCTTTCCAACCTCATCGCGGGCATTCTTTTGATGATTGAGCGCCCGATTAATGTCGGTGATGTGGTTATCATTAATGAGACGGAAGGGTACGTTGAGTCAGTCAGTCTCCTTTCAACTCTTATCAAGACATATGACGGTATTCTTCTCAGAATCCCGAACTCAAACGTATTCTCAGCAGACATCAGAAACTGTGTTTCGAATGTAGCACGCAGGTTTTCCTATGGTATTGATATCAGATATTCAGACAATGCTGATACGGCGTTAAAGATTATCCGGGATACTATCTCCCGCCATCCGTATGCCTTAACAGAACCTGCCCCGTCTCTTTATGTGGATGACCTTGGCGCCCACGGTATCAGGGTTGCGGTAAAAATCTGGTCACCTTCTGCATACTGGTGGACGGCAAGAACCGAGCTGCTCTGGCAGATTTTCAAGGATTTACGGAAAGGAGGAGTGGATGTTCCGTTTAACCAGCTGACTCTCTGGTACGGAAAAGATGATGCAGAAAAACTGCAGGAGAACATCGAATCAGATAAATCCGCAGCGGAAATAATCGGTATCAAAGCAGAACCCGAAGGAGGTATGAAATGAGTGATGTATTTGCAGATGTAAAGTCTTCGGATATGGCTGGTAGGAGAAATGCGGAAGATGAGCTGGTCAAACTGATTGCTGCTGATTCATCGATAATTAAAACGGTTCTTGAGGAGATCAGAACAGGAGATGTAACATCCCGCTGGTATCTGGCGCGGGCGCTTACCAGGT
>JAGHSD010000088.1 GCA_018066045.1 Candidatus Darwinimomas equi
GCGACAGCCGTGCAGCGAGATGAAGCGAAGCGGAATCGAGATGCGGCACTTCGCATTTTGCGACAGCCGTGCAGCGAGATGAAGCGAAGCGGAATCGAGATGCGGCACTTCGCATAACGTTTTAATACGAGCTTGTAGCTCAGCTGGATAGAGCAACGGCCTTCTAAGCCGTGTGTCGGGGGTTCGAATCCCTTCAGGCTCGTTTATATGGTGCCTGTAGCGCAGTTGGTTAGCGTGCCAGATTGTGGCTCTGGAGGCCGAGGGTTCGAGTCCCTCTAGGCACCCTTAAACAAAATCGGGTCAGGACTTATCTCCTGACCCGATTTTTTTATTCACAAATATCAAAAACCACAAATGCCTTAAACAGATCTCCGTCTATTTCAATATGGAATTCTCCGTTCTGCAGTCGTGTAAGCGAACCGGCAATTGATAATCCAAGTCCCGACCCCTCCGTTGTTCTGGAAACATCTCCGCGGACAAACCTTTCTGTCAGTTCATCTGCACTTATATTCAGCGGATTGGATGAAATATTCTTTATAACAAACTCTGCCTTTCCGTCTTCTGTTTTTCTCATATCAATATAGACTCTGGAATTCTCTGCCGCATACTTATATGCATTATTATACAGATTCTCAAGCACCCTCCAGAGTGAAGCTCCGTCAGCCTTAATAGTAAGGCTTTCTTTCAAACCTGTCTCTTTATTTACAGGGAAATTGGACACCAGATTAAGTCCGCGTTCGGCATACTTTTCCTCAAATTCACCGTTCGCCTGCTGAACCATTTTAACAAAATCCATCTCTATCATGTCCAGATTGACATTTCCGCTGGATGCTTTACTTGCCTCAAGCAGATCCTCCGTCAGATTCTTGAGATGCTGCGATTTCTGATCAAGTACTTCCAGATATTCTCTTATCTTCGGATCCTCCGGATTCTCCCGTTTGATCAGATCAACATAGTTAATAATTGATGTAAGCGGGGTCTTAATGTCATGGGATACATTTGTGATAAGATCCGCTTTCATCCTTTCACTCTTAACACGTTCTCCTATGGCAGCCTCAAGGTCTTCTCCTATGTTATTGATACTGTGCGCCAGATCTTTTTCCTTACCGTCGAATTCCTCTTCATTCAGCTGATAGCTTGTATTTCCCTTTGCAATATTGGAAATTGATGCAGCTATCCTGTCCTGCTGTTGTGTCTTTTTATAATACATAAGCAGAAGCACCATATTCCCTATAATAAACAGAAGTACCATTCCGATTGCTGCAAACCGGTCTGTGAGTGTTCTTTGTTTTACAAACAGCAGTACTGTTACGGTCACTATCAGGGCCTCAGCCAGCACAACTCCGGTAAAAATCAGTGTAGCACGTCTGGAAAAATTATGTTCTTCAATATACCTGTCTATATTGTCAAACAGCTTCTTTGTAAGTGAGCATTCCCAGATATTTCCTGCAAGAATCGAATGCAGAATTGAGAAGAATGTAATCACAGTACATGCATATATGCATCCATACCCTGTAACTCTCTCGGCAAACTCCCATGAATCATAAGGCAGATATAAATGCAGTACCCGCTTGAACACCTTTTCATTCAAATACAACAGTACAATGATTGCCAGGGCACAGGCAAATATTCTTCCTTCAAAAGATCTTTTGTAGCCTTTAAATGCTGACAGCTCTCCGTAATCATTTCGATGTTTAAACGCCATTACCAACAGCAATATGAGTGTTATTGCTATTATTGCAAGCGAAATACTTGCTATCAGAAGATCATTGAAATACTGCTCTCTCTCCCCCGCATACTCTCTGAATTCCTCAAAATATATATCATGTTCCGGATAATTTGTATCTACGGCCAGATATGCTTCTTTCGTTGAGATATCATCCGTATTGAATCTGCTGGTCTCTAAAAGATATCCTATATTTGTCGGTGAACTCGGCAGATTCGTTTCTATTCTCATATCACGATTATTGCATAATGCATATCTTCCGAGCTGTTTTACATTCTGCGGGCTCAAAGTCCTGTTGTTCGTAAAAATCTGGTCATCGTATTTTATCAGATAAGAAAAATTGCATGGATTCTTTACAAGTCTGTCATATGCCGCATAGTATTTACTCAGTCTGGTAAGAACCTCCTGAATAAGATCATCTATTGTGACATACTGATCAGCCGGTTCACTGATTTCTCTGCTCTCATCATAAGTAGTCCAGTTTACGGTAAAGACTGTATCTTCATTACTGGTCACAATATTCGGCATTGATAATATCTGATATTTTTCGTCCAGATAATACCCTCTTCTTCGGGCTGCCGACACGATATCCTTCAGAGAGTATTCCATGTCTTCAGACGGTCCGTCATTGATGCTCATTATAATCTTATCCGGATCAAACTGTCCGTCAGATTCAAATGTATCTCTGTTGTTGATATAATCAAAAGTATATTGTGTGTCCAGTGAAAACTGATTTACAAATGCAGGTGAATCCTTATACTCTTTGGTATTCAGATTGGTAATTCCGGCTTTGAAATTTGTATTTGAATACAGCATAGTAACACTGGCCATAAAAGAAATAACGGCCAGTGCATTCAGTATTACCAGTATTGTCTTTTTTATTACATAACTTCTTATCGGATGGCTCTTCATTTTACTGTTTCTCTACTTTATATCCTACTCCCCATACAACTTTTACGTATCTGGGATTCTTGGGATCCAGTTCTATTTTTTCTCTGATATGTCTTATATGAACAGCCACTGTATTATCAGCACCGATTGCTTCCTCGTTCCATATCTGCTCATAAATATCATCGATAGAGAATACCTTTCCGGGGTTTTTCACCAGCAAAAGAAGGATATTGTATTCTATAGGCGTAAGCTTTGCGACTTCCCCGTTAGCAATGACTTCTTTTGTTTCATCATTGATTACCAGATCTCCGCACGAATAAATATGACTGTCTGACTCAGGATTCATATTTCCGAGCTTGGTATATCTGCGTATCTGACTCTTTACTCTGGCTACAAGTTCAAGAGGATTGAATGGTTTTGTAAGATAGTCATCCGCTCCGATATTCAGCCCCAGTATCTTGTCCTGATCTTCTGACTTTGCGCTCAGGATAATAATCGGTACAGAACTGGATTCCCTGATTTTCAATGTTGTTCGGATTCCATCCAATACAGGCATCATAACATCGATAATAATCAGATCAACGGTTTCCGTTTCAAGTACTTTCAATGCTTCAGTACCGTCATAACAGGGTATGACCTGATATCCTTCACCTGAAAGATATATGTTTATAGCCTCAACAATATTTTTGTCATCATCGCATACCAGTATTTTCTGCATCAGATACCTCCTATGCAAGATTCATTTCAGACTTCACAGATTAAGATTGTCAACCTTGTCGGTAAGTTCCACTATAACATTTCTGTAATAGTCAATCAGTTTTCTTCCCTCATCAGACTCCAGTGCCTTTCTTCTGATTGATCTTCTCATAAGTCTGACTATTCCTATAAGTCTCATCTTCTCTTTCTTCTTTTTAATCGCATCTCCGTAATCTCCTGAGAAATAAAGTGCTACGGTCTTATCAAAGAATTTGGAAGACACCTCATTTGTGATTCCAAGGAAAGTCTCTGTCTGTCCCGGATCTGTCTCTGCAAATCCCTTAAAGGCATTATACATTGAACCGAATTCATATATAATTGAACCACATGCTATAGTATCCATATCTATAAGCAATGCTTCGTCATCCTGCACCATGACATTCTTAACATGATAATCACCATGAAGCATCGTATTGCATTCCGGAAGAGAAGTAACAAGTCCGTACAGTTTATTCCATGTATCCTCAGGAAGATATTCTTTCAGAAATTCCACCCATGCTATTCCGATTTCATTCTGACTCGGAATAAAATCAGCATATACTTCCGTACTGTGAATCTGTTTAAGCAGCTCAACGAAAATCTTTACGCACTTGTCAATATTTTCTTCACTTGAATCCTCTGCCAGTATCTTTGCGAGAGACTTGGCATTCAACAGTTCATATACCGTTCCGTATGATTCTCCGACCTTTACCACATCGTATGGGATAGCAGTCGGAACTCCGTGCACAAAAGCCTCTCTGGCAAGTTTTCTTTCACGCTCGATTTCCGGAAGAGCATCGGAATTTTTGAAGCACTTAACTATGGTCTCCGGATCCATTCTGTAAACAACTCCGTTGGCTCCTTCTCCGATTTTTTCCCAGCCGTCGGAATAATAGCGACGGTATCCTTTCTCAATCGGCATCATCTCGGTAAATCCGGTTGTCTCAAATACCTCGTATACCTCAGGAACCACTTCAACTATTTTCATGTTTTTATTATCTTTTCTCAGTTTGAGTACAACCCTGAGTCCCGCGCTTGAAAGATAATTAAGCCTGTCCAGATCCAGAACCAACTCATTATACTTATTTTCGCTGATGATATTATTAATCTCAGCCTGAATCTCATTGGCATTATTGGTGTCGATTCTTCCCTCAGGGTAAATGGTCAATACTTCATTTTCCAGCTTGCTGTTCATAGGTATCCTCCAACGATTTTTGTTATCCCGTTATGCTATTGCCTTCTTGATGACTACAATATTCCTGTTATCTTCTCTTCTGTACTCATATTCATCCATGGTTTTCTTTACAAGAAATATTCCCAGTCCACCGACCTGGCGATCTTCCGCTTTCATGGTTACATCCGGATCACTCTTGTCAAACGGATCAAACGGTACCCCATCATCCTCAAGTCTGACCACTATATATTTGTCTTCGCGATAAACCGAAACATTACACGTTTTAGTGACATCCGTCTGACTTGCCGGAATAATGCTGCCCGTGTCATTTTTTACAGTTCCGTATGCATAATTTGCAACATTAACAAACAGTTCTTCAACCGCAACGCTCAACTGCATTTGTGCCGCCATCGACACATCCAGTTTCTCACACTCACTTTCTATCATTGCCAGAACATTATCCAATTCACATGTCATTGCCGGAAAAGTTTTCTGTTCCATCAGTAGTGCCTCCCAGTCCTTTTATTTCTTTGGAATACTAATACTTCCGAATCCGGGAATCGTTACCAACAGATGATCTTCATAATACTCTCCTGTTGCATCTATCCCGGAATCACTGCTGAATTCCATTGAATTATCGCTGTATCTCCTGAATGTCCCGGAATCCTCATAGCTCATCAGTCCGTCGGAATATTTAAGAGAATACGTATTGTCTTTCTTCAGATTCGCCGAGCATACAACATGATACGTTATTTCTCCGGTCTCCTGGTTAATTGAAAACCGGTTTCCGTCATCATATACATACGTGCCCTCTGTCGGAATCTGATCCCTGCCTTTTATTGTATCATTTTTAGGCGATTCTGTCTCTTGTTCTTTTTTTTCTGCATTTTCTGTTGTATTATCAGCATTCTTTACATCCGGGATCGTGCTATTCGGAACAATACTGTCCAAAACTGAGGTATCAACTCCGAGCATAGACAGTATACCTTTTATCGTGGCTATATCTATATTCCCGAGTCCCAGACTGTCAATGACCTCCTGAATGGCTTCTATATCCATATCGCTGATATCTATATCCACTCCAAACATATTCAGAAGTCCCTGTATGGTTTCAAGATCCAGACCGCTGATATCCACACCGCCTATGTTCAGTTTGCCCTCTTCCAGCGATTTGACTATTTCGTCTATTGCTTCAGGCAAAACCGTTTCCTGCTGTGAATCCTCTGTATCTACTTCATCTTCAGGTGTAAACAGATCTTCCGGGAGAGAGTATTCTGTCTCATCTTCGCCTCCGAAAATCCCCTGTAAAGAAGAACCTAAAATATTTCCTAAGAATTCCCTGGTTATATCCTCAATACTCTTTGTAATGTCATTTATAAACGATTCTGAATCCGCATCCGTTCTGATGGCTGTATATGCAGGATCCGATGGCATCGGGTCTTTTTCTTTTACCGTAAACCTGATATCAGGACTTAATTCATATTCTCCGACGGAAACATTCTTTATACTGCCTTTAATCTCTCCGTTTTCGCATTTCATTTCGCCGTCCGAAGAATACCCGGCATCAGAGCTGATACTCCACCGTCCGTTCTGCTTATTCCACTGAATATCAGTTGCAAATCCATCATTATAATCGAGTGATATCTGCGGCAGAATATTTGCCTTTCCTGACAGCATACAGGTTGTGTGTGCGGCATATTCCTTTTCGCTGTCTTCATTTATATTGTATACTATCGAAGCCTTGGCTCCGTCCTCAGATACAGTAAATGAAAACTCCTTCGGATCCGCCGTATCGGGTCCTATAGTCAAAACTGTGTTTACAGCGTCGTCGCTGGTTTCAAGCCTGACAACCCTCATTCTGTCATTAATATAGAATCTGACTGTCAGCTCATAATCCTTTGGAATTGCATCAATTCCCGAAAGCAGCTTTTCCTCATCAATGCATTTCACAACATCTGCAAAATCATCAAGTCCCTTCAGTTCATCGTATGACTGACGGAATGTATTTGCAAGCTGCTCTCCGGTAATGATGAAATCTATTACTTCTGTCTTCTGTGATTCTCCTGCAATGGTAATCTCATCTTTTCCCGTCTCAAACTTTCCGTTTTTGAAAGCTTCAACCATCAGTTTGTATCCGAGTTTTTTATTCAGGTTATCCTTATCATGTGCATATACATCATAAATCCTGAAATAGTCATCATAAGGTTCTGCATCCACGCCGGTATAATCTTTGACGAGTTTTTCAAACTGCCTTCTTGACTCATCATCGGACATATCCACTCCGTACGCATTTTTTCCAATCAGGGCAGGAGATTTGACGATATACCGGTGCGGGTTCATCCACAGATCAACACCTATGGCATTGGAGCCCCCGAGTGCTCCGGAAGCACTGAGTTCATAACTGTCCTCTTTGGAATTCATGTAATATTTCAATGCAAGTGTTGCATCTATCTGACTGACAAACGGAATCTCAAAATTCTCTGTAATATCTTTTAAATCAGCCTGAATCTCAATACTTCCGCCTTCACTCACATTCTTCAGCATTACGGCTGTCCCGGTATCACTCAGATCCTTATATGTATTATATCCCGCTCTCATTATCTTCATTTTCGGTGTATTAATAAAGATAATGCAGGCAATTGCCGCAATAACAAGCAATGCAGCAATCACTATTACTGCTATTCCTCCCGGAGTCTTGAAAAAGCTTTTCTTTTTCTTCACCGGCTCTTCTACATCGTTTCTTTTTTCATCAAGCGCTGCTCCGCAATTAATGCAAAACTCATCTCCGGGTTTAAGTTCGAACCCGCATTCAGGACAATATTTCATACTACAATCTCCCACATCAAATAAGGTATCAGTACTTTTCTGACCTTCCCCAGTACAGGTATTACTTCCGCAAGATCTGTAAATACCGGACAAAGTCCCAGTGACAGTATCATCACAAAAACAGTTATTATCAGAAGCCATGAATCCGGCAATATGAATACCGCCGCGATTCCTGATGCAGTTACTATCAGGATATATATAAGTGATGTCAGAATCAATCCTGTCTGACCGGCAATCAGGCAGGTGATTACGGTAACAGCAGCTATCATCAGCATTCTCATCAGTACTTCCGGTATCATGATTCTTCTGACAGCTCCCGGAAATCCCAGACGTTTTTTCATATCAACTGCGTGTCTGTATGCAGGTCTGCAGCATCCGATCCATCCGGCAATAAAAATCATGATTGCCAGACCTCCGATAAACAGATTTCTGCTCCTTGCATCATGAACTATTTCCGATCCCGATGAACTGACTATATCAAACCCGAACAGCGCGTCCTCGGAAAGCATCGTGTCATATGTCTCTTTTACTGTCCCGAAATCAGCATATCCTTCGAGTGATTCATATGTTACATACGGTGCATATATCGCCGTTACAACAGATACTGCCTGAATCCTGCACAATTCAGGAAGCAGCGTCTCAGGGCTGGTTACCAGTGATAGGATTCCTTCCAGTTCACCTGTTTTTACATTTTCTTCAAATTCTTTTTTGACTATTATTCCGCAGTCCAGATGTGCCGCACCTATTTCCCTGCGCAGATTCTCTTCGGAATCACATCTGATAAATCCGGCCGAGTCAAATTCACGGCACAGTCTTTCCGCATCCTCCCCCGCAGCATTGCATGTATATCCGTAGGGTGGTGTTTTGACTGATTTTCCTGCTTTATATGCCAACAGGGAAATAATCATTATTGCCGCAAGGAGAAGGATGAAGCTTATATCTCTGAGAATACGCTTGAAAGTAAACATCATAAGCGCACCTCCTCATCTGACTTGGGCATATTGCTCAGTGTCTTCATGACAAACATCGTAATCATCACGATATATACTGCGCATACAATGACTGCCTGACTCACGGCATATTCTTTTCCCGCGAATCCGCCCAGACTCCCTCCTAATGCATTAACCACAAGTGCAAGCGCAGAACCGAACGGTGTATAAAGAACCAGTTTCGGAAGTATCTCCGGAAGCATGGTTCTGGGAACAAGTCCTCCCGCCATGAACAGGAACACTGTACTCAGTGCCAATACAGCAACAGCCCATCCTCCTTTCTTGGATAAAGCAACTGCAAGATTTCCCGTTATATACGATACAAAAATGCAGACTGCAGAAAGAATCAAAACCATATGCATCATACTTCCGGAAGAAGCAAATGCATCCGGGAATATCTTTCCTGCAGCAAATATCGCAATCAGTACAATAAGTATTCTGAAGATTGCCGGATAAAGGATTTTTCCGAAGATAAAACTGAACCTGTTTACTCCGTACGTTTTCAGACGTGAATATATAGAGCCCTTGCAGTCCGATATATACAGATCCGGAAAGAACAGACCTGTAATAAACATTACCATAACTATCCAGCAAGCTGCATAGTACAGCTGAATACTTATTCCTGTGTCTCCGTAGGGCAGCACTTCAAAACTGAATACGGTATCATACGCATCAAGAGCAAATGTTATAAGTCCCGAATTGGAATTATCAAGAAACTGTGAGTGAACCTCTTCCGGAAGACCTGCATTCTCAATTACCCTCTCTCCCGCAAATACACCAAGCTGGCCCGATGTAAGAAGTCTGCTTCCTAAATCTGCAATGGCCTCTATCAGTTCTCCTTCGTTTCCTATCGCATCCGAAATGTATATCTTTCCCCTGCAGCTCTGACCATGCATGATTTTCTCCATATATCCGTCGGGAAGCTCGACAACCGCTCCGTATTTCCCATCAGACATATCGGACAGCGCCTCATCTATGTCCTCCGCTTGCTCCAGTTCCATAAGAGATGAAACGTAACTCTGATCAGTTACCATGCTTATGGATATGCGGCTCAGGATTGAATCCTCATGATCGATAAGTGCCACTTTTACCGGTTCCGTATGTCTCTCAGCTCCGGACCTGGCTGCCATCCCCGCAAAGGTACATGCAACTGCTAAAATACATGTTAAAAGTACCGCCGGACCCAGATCCCGCAGGAAGAGACGCATATCTCTTTTCAACATGGAAAGCAGTTTCATTTTTCTTATGATTCTTCATTCTGGAAAAGCTCGATATAAGTTTTGCTTAAATCTCCCATTTCCTCTTTTGTGTATTTTCTATAAGGTTTACGGCCCATAAAAATCAGGCTGTCATAAAACGGTTCGAATTCAGCGGATTCATGGCAGGCATATATAATTGCCTTATCATGTTTCTTCAGCTGGAGGATGATTCTCTGCAGTCGCTCACGCGAGATAATATCCAGTCCCGTACACGGTTCATCGAATATTATAATATCCGGATTTCCGGCCAGTGCACATGCTATGCTGACTCTTTTTGCCAGTCCTCCCGACAGCTGAGATATCTTTTTCTTTCTGTGAGGTTCAAGTCCCAGAGGGAGTCTCCCCGGAACCGGAGTATTCACCATGTTGTAGAAGAATTTCAGATTGTCTTCTACGGTCATATCTTCAAACAGGCCCGTTCCCTGAGGTACATACCCGAATCTTCCCTGCATGCTTATATCTCCGCTTTTAGGGCGGATAACCCCTGAAAGCATCGAAAGCACCGTTGATTTTCCGGTCCCGTTAGGCCCGACAAAAACCATGGCTTCTCCCGGTCTGACTTCAAAACTCAGATCTTCAATTACATAATTCCTGCTTCCCGGATATGAATAATATAAATTGTCTGCTTTCAGCATGCGATTCACCTCATTTACTGAAATACTGTCTGCTGCTTTTTCCTGAGATCGGAAAAAAACTGTTTCATCATTGCTGAACACATCTCGCCTAAAACACCTGATACCATTTCCACCTGATGATTAAATCCCTGCTCATGAAACATGTCCAACACGGAACCGGCACAGCCTGCTTTAGGATTCATACATCCTATTACCACTCTCGGAATACGTGCCTGAACGATTGCCCCGGCACACATGGGGCAGGGTTCAAGAGTTACATACATCGTGCAGTCTTCCAGCCTCCAGTCACCGATGACTTTACAGGCTTTTCTGATTGCATTGATTTCCGCATGAGCCAATGTACTGCGGTCCGTAATCCTCCGGTTATATCCCCTGGCAATTACTTTCCCGTCATGTACTATTACACAGCCTATGGGCACTTCATTTATCATGAGCGCCTTTTTTGCCTGCAGAATGGCCTGCTTCATGTATTTTTCATCAACCGTCATCATCAGTTATCTGATAAAATCAGCAAGTGGTTCTGTCTTAAGTCCTTCCACATCTTTCAGAAGTCCGTACAGATCCTTTGCGATTACCTTGCAGCCTCCTTCGGAGTCCGATTCTATATTAAGCGGCATGATCGGATCATGAAGGGATTTTCTGAGAAGCAGCCATCCGTTTCCGTGTTCCTTATCGGCATTGACTCTGATTCCTTCAAAGTTATCTTTTGCGACTGTCCATCCCTCGATTCCGCTGATTCCTTCATCAAGAGCTTTAAGTGCCTTGTCCTGAACTGCTGGTACATCTCCTTCAACAGCGAAGCGAATCTCAACAGCCTCCTCAGGCTCTTTAAGGTCTGCTATCATTTTCTTAAGATCTTCACCTTTTCCGATTTCTATAAGGAGCTTAACCATAAGATATGCACCGTCATCCAAGAAGTAATTCTCTTTTAATGCTCCATGTCCGGATGTCTCCATCGCAAGCTCACAGTCAATACCTTCCTTGTTCAGTTTTATTGCCTCGTTGATTACATTTTTGTATCCGCGTTTAAATCTCTTGTGTATTCCCTTATGATCTGCTATAAAGTCCGCAAGTCCTGTACTTGTGATTGAATCCGTTACTACCTCACATCCCGGATGCTCTTTAAGAAGTATCGCTGACATCATAGCGATAAGTGCATTTCTTGTTAACTCTGTTCCGTCGGACAGCACAGCACCTGCACGGTCAACATCCGTGTCAAATATGATACCGAGATCTGCTTTGTTGCTCAAAGTTGCATCAACAATAGCCTTTGCAGCCTCAGCATTTTCCGGATTCGGAATATGATTCGGGAAACTTCCGTCCGGCTCAAGGAACTGCGAACCGGTTGTGTCTGCGCCTAATTTCTTAAGAACTTTTGACTCGAAGAATCCTCCTGCTCCGTTTCCGGCATCAACAATAATATGGAATCCTTTAAGAGGATGCTCATAGTCTTCAGCATTTACTCCCTTCTTAATGACATCGCAAAGATGATCTGCATATAAGCTGATGAAATCTTCTTTATCATTTGATTTAATCTGCAATGCCGGTCTTTCCATAACTGTTTCAGCAATCTCAACAAGTTTTGCTATATCTGTCTTTTCAAGTCCTCCGTCTCTTGTAAAGAACTTCATTCCGTTTCTCTGCTGCGGAAGATGACTTGCCGTAATCATAACCGCGCCGTCAAACGGTTTATCTGTAAGCACTGTACTCATAAACATGGCAGGAGTTGATGCCATATCGAAATTGGTGCATGGAACGCCTTCCATATTCATTCCCTCAACAGCCCATTCCACAATCTGCGGTCCTGTCAGACGGGAATCTCTTCCTATAGCAATTCGTACATCATTACCCTTTGATTCCTTGAGCCATACAGCGAATGCTCTTGCGATTGACTTTACGGCATCTTCGGTAAGATTGACTGCCTCTCCGGCGCTGTTTTCCATTGCGACTCCACGTATATCACTGCCATTCTGTAACTTTGAGTACTTCATATTCATTCCCTCCAATGAGTTTATTTATAAAATAATGCGCAGTATTAGAACTACGATTAATCCTTCCATTGCTCCGATAATAAATCCTGCGATTCTGTTCAGCCATCCTAAAACAAACCAGTTTACCACAAGATCTCCGATTTTTTTCAGTATCATCAGTATCACCCAGGCGGCAACCGAACAGGCAATAAATGTAATTATCCTGCTGTCTGCTATCGTATCAACTTTATCAAGTGCAATCAGTCCGATAACCGGTGCTGCCACTATAATAAGGATAGGTACCGCTTTCCCGTATAGTCCTTTTTTGCCTCCTGCTATGGCAAATACAAGGATTATTATTGCCGAAATAATCCCGAATATCTTCGGATCATCAAGTGCGGTTTTTATTTCTTCAAATACCTGCATTTCCTCTTCTAAACACTTTATGCGGACAGCAATGAACTGTCCGCACTGTTCTCATTCCGAATCACGGAGTATACCATGTCTTGATTTCTGTTATCTTCTTTTTTTCAATTAAAACTGACCCTGAATGCGGTGCCAGATTAGCATACGGACTGGATTTAAGGTATTCCGATACCTCCTTCGGTCCGTTGACAATGACCTCCCTGCAGCCGTTTTCAATATCCGAAGTGTCTGTAAGTACTACATCGTCTGCTATCTCAAGCTCTGCATTTCCGTGATTCCGGTATGAGGCTACATCACTATCGCCTCTGTAAATATAGGTTCCTCCCTCATCGGCAGCCAGTATTACCTCATTACCGTTATTGTCACCCTTATTTATTACTATCTCACCGTCACGATCATCCACTGTCCTGACTTCAACAAATCTGTCTCCGCCTATAACTATGGTATCACCGGGTTTCATTCCGTTAACATCCACGGCGTCGAAAAGCTCCATTGAGTATATATCGCATATCATGAAATACTTTCCGTTATCTTCTCTGATTCCGTTTTCCGCCATATTTACACGATATATTCCGTCCGCAATATTTGCCGTATCAACATTTTGAGGAAGCGGATAGATGGTTTTGGCAGGGATTACGGATCCCGATGCAAACATGACTGAATCCAGTACTTCGGCCATTGCCATCTGACTCATATTGTTGTCATAAGTCAGTGAAAAGAATGTGTCTTCATTTTTCCATGTATATATCTCATATTTATCGCATCTGCTTACTGTTAATTTCTGCCCCGGCTTTCCTCCCGGAATATCCATTTCGTACTGATCCGTCAATGTTCCGTATATTCCGTGACATGTCGGTCCGAGTTCCGGATCCTTTGTTGCTCTGAACACAAATTCCACGTCTTCATCGTTTACGTTCTTCTGTGTCCATACGATATGTGCAAGATTTTTACCGATGATGAAAAGCTTTGCATCTTTCGGCAGCCATGACATGTCAATATGGATTCCCAGCTGTTTATCAAACTCAGCCGGATCTGTTATCCCGACCATCGGATTTGCCAGACCAGCAAACTGTTCTTCCGCGGTTTCCTGCTGAACCGGCTCTGTTTCCTTGACTGTCTCTGTTTCAGTTGATGTCTCTGCGGCAGCAGTTTCCGGTGCTTTACTGTTTTCTCCGCAGGATGTAATGAACGCTGCGGCAGCAATTGCTGCAAGAACAATGATCAGGCTTTTTCTCATTTTTTTCCTCCTGTATTTCAATGATCCGTACATCAGAACAATCCTGTAATTTTCCCCTCTTCGTCAACATCAATTTTCTCTGCTGCCGGAACTTTGGGAAGACCCGGCATAGTCATGATCTCGCCTGTAAGTGCAACTATGAATCCGGCTCCCGCGGAGACTTTAAGATTTCTTACTGTTACTGTAAATCCCCTCGGCGCACCGATCAGTGCCGGATTGTCAGAGAAGGAATACTGCGTCTAGGCCACGCAGACCGGCAGTCTGTCAAATCCCAGTTCTGTCAGTTTTGCAGCCTGCTTTGCCGCTGCCGGTGTAAGATTCACTCCGTCGGCATGGTATACTTTTCTGCATAAATCATTCAGCTTATCCTCTATGCTTCCTTCAAGTTCATAACTGAATCTGAAGTCCGCCGGCTCATCACAGATTCTGATAACTTCCTTTGCAAGTTCTTCCCCGCCTGCTCCACCTTTTTCCCATACCTCGGATAAGACAGCTTTTACGCCGTACTCCGCGCATTTTACTTTAATAAATTCTATTTCATCCTCTGTATCAGTCGGGAATGCATTGATCGCTACCACGCACGGAAGGCCATATACATTTTTTATGTTGTCCACATGCTGAAGCAGATTCGGGATCCCTTTTTCCAATGCTGCGGGATCCGGCTTCGATAATTCTGTCTTTGCTGCTCCGCCATGATGTTTGATTGCCCTCAGGGTTGCAACTATAACTACCGCAGACGGAACCAGTCCGGCCATGCGGCATTTGATATCTATGAATTTTTCCGCACCAAGATCCGCACCGAATCCTGCCTCGGTAACACAATAATCACCTAATTTGAGTGCGAGTCTGGTTGCCTGAACCGAATTGCATCCGTGGGCGATATTAGCGAACGGGCCTCCGTGAATAAGCGTCGGTGTATGTTCAAGTGTCTGGACAAGATTGGGTTTCAGCGCATCCTTCAGAAGTGCCGTCATGGCTCCTTCAGCTTTAAGATCATGTGCTGTAACCGGAGTTCCGGAGTATGTGAATCCGACAATGATCCGTCCAAGCCGTTTCTTCAAATCGGGAATATCGGATGCCAGACAAAGAACAGCCATTATCTCTGATGCAACAGTGATATCAAATCCGTCCTCACGCGGAACGCCGTTTGCTTTTCCTCCCAGTCCGTCAACGATGAACCTTAGCTGTCTGTCATTCATATCAACCGCTCTTCGCCATGTGATCTGTCTGGGATCTATTCCGAGAGCGTTACCCTGCTGGATGTGATTATCCAGCATCGCTGCAAGAAGGTTGTTTGCCGCACCTATTGCATGAAAATCTCCGGTAAAATGAAGATTGATATCCTCCATGGGGATTACCTGGGCATATCCGCCTCCGGCCGCACCGCCCTTTACTCCGAACACGGGTCCCAGAGAGGGCTCTCTTAACGCCAGCACGGTCTTCATTCCCAATCGTGTAAGTCCGTCCGCCAGACCCACGGATGTAGTCGTCTTACCTTCTCCGGCAGGTGTCGGATTAATTGCAGTAACCAGAATAAGTTTTCCGTCCGGTGCATCCGCAGCTCCGCCCTCTGTTACTTTTCTTTTCATCACGTCAGGAGATATCTTTGCTTTATACTTTCCATACAATTCAAGATCATCCTCCGATAATCCGATGGATTTTGCAACCTCGGTAATCTTCAGGGGAGAAGCTTCCTGTGCTATCTCTATATCTGTTTTGAAACTCATATCCGTCTCCTGTTCGTTATTTTCTGATACAAATATCAGTCTTCTCCGGCAATAAGATATTTCCTGAATATACTATCCATCAGGAAGCTATACTCTTTATATGCCGGATAATCCTCCAGACCCGACAGTGCATCAAGAAGTGAACTGTAATACCAGTAATGCTTAAGCGGATCTCTCTGATGGAAATGCTCCCATCCCTTTTCTCCCTCGGTAAGCAATATTGAATTAAAGGATCTCAGGTTGCTGACCTTATCACCCAGACATATCATTTTTGCACCAATATCAGCTTCTTCTCTCAGTGTATTGATGGCTTCCTGTTTTCTGAGTGTCCATGATTCTTCCGGCGGCATATCCGTATGCTTATCTTCTGATTCATAGAAGACCAGTCTTGCCACATAATCGCCGAACTCTTTTCTGATATCCAGTACCGTAGCCGGTGTATCCTCAACGGTATCGTGCAGTACTGCACCGCAAAGCACATCTTCATTATCCGTCATCGTTGCAACTATGCCCATAACTTCAAGAGGATGGAAAATGTACGGCTGATTCGCTCCTTTTCTGTTCTGTCCGGCATGACATTTTACCGCAAATTCTATCGCACGATCGACTTTTTTCCATTTTTCACGCAGTTCTTTATCAACTTCAATTATCATTTTCAAGCACCTGACTATCTGTTTATTCAACTTACTATTATATCAAAATCAAAGGTATTCCTCAAATCTTCTCTTCAGCAGTTCCCGGTAATATGTCTTGCCACATATACTCCGCTGGCAGATGCATGTGACAATGAATGCGTTACTCCGCTTCCGTCACCGATTATATACAGTCCCTTATGTCTTGTTTCGAGGTTTTCATCAAGTTCTGCTTCCATGTTGTAAAACTTCGCCTCAACACCATAAAGCAATGTGTCATCATTTGCTGTTCCCGGTGCTATGGCATCAAGGGCATATATCATCTCAATAATTCCGTCTAAAATACGCTTCGGAAGAACCAGGCTCAGGTCTCCCGGAGTTGCAGCAAGCGTCGGTCTTACCGTTGATTCCTCGATTCTCTTTACAGTGCTTCTTCTTCCTCTTACCAGATCACCGAAACGCTGTATCAGCACTCCGCCTCCGAGCATATTCGACAGTCTTGCTATACTGGTACCGTAATCATTGCTTGCCTTGAAAGGAACCGAGAAATGCTTTGAAACAAGAAGTGCAAAATTGGTGTTTTCCGTCTTTTTTGACGGGTCTTCAAAGCTGTGGCCGTTAACCGTGATTATTCCGTTGGTGTTTTCATTAACAACTATTCCGTGCGGATTCATACAGAATGTACGCACATTGTCTTCAAACTGCTGTGTGCGGTAAACTATCTTGCTTTCGTAGAGTTTATCCGTGATATGATCAAATATCACACTCGGAATTTCTACTCTGACTCCCAGATCCACTCTGTTTGACTGTGTCGGAATCTCCAGATCTTCACAGACTTTTTCCATCCACTTGCTTCCGCTTCGTCCGACCGAAATAATACATTTATCGCATTCATCACTCCCGCCGTCATAAAGTACTCTGTACCCGTTATCAGCTATTTCAACTTTTTTTATCTCCGTCTCAAAGAAAAAGGCAACCTTCTCTTTAAGTTCATCATACAGCTTCCCTAAAACAATGTAGTTGATATCGGTTCCCAGGTGGCGCACGCTTGCATCAAGCAGCGTAAGCTTGTTCTGCATGCATATACGTTTGAATTCTGTGCCCGCAGTTGAATACAGCTTTGTGTTCTCTCCGCCATGACTGACATTGATCGAATCCACGTACTTCATAAGATCTATGGCTTTATCTTTCCCGATGTGCTCATAAAGAGTTCCGCCGAAATCATTGGTAATATTGTACTTTCCGTCCGAGAAAGCACCTGCACCTCCAAATCCGCTCATTATCTGACACGTAGGACAGCTGATACAGGTCTTTATCTTAACACCGTCGATAGGGCATTTCCTTCTCTCAAGGGGACGGCCTTTTTCAAATATCGCTATCTTAAGATCCGGTTCTGATTTCATCAGTTCGTATGCCGAAAAGATACCTCCGGGACCGGCTCCTATAATAATCACATCATACTTCATATTATTTACCTCTCATATGTTTTGTTGTTTACGGATTTTCAGATCCTAAACAACACTTCACAAAATATATTATACCATATAAGATTCAATAATTCCTGTTATTATATCTCCGGAAGGCAGAACAAAACCGACCCCCGACAGTCAGATCAAGATCCGACAATCGGGGGTCAGTCCGTATATACGGCTTCAATCTTTAAGCCGCTCTGTTAATCATTTTTTACCTTTTGCGATGATATCCTCAGCCATCTTTGTTGCGATGATTCCCTCAGGAACACCTGTTGACTTGGACTCTTCAAGAATTGTGTAAACTGTGTCGTAGATCTTGTGAACCTGCTCAAGAACTTTCTCTTTGTTGTAGGTTGTGAATGCTTCCTGACCTGCGTTGATTACGCCGCCTGCGTTGATGATGAAGTCAGGTGCATATGCGATGCCTCTCTTCTTGAGGAGTTCGCCGCAGTTGTCATCAAAGAGCTGGTTGTTA
>JAGHSD010000026.1 GCA_018066045.1 Candidatus Darwinimomas equi
ATGCCGAAGAAAGCGCAGATCTTCTGGGAGCGGATGGGGAAAAACTCAGCCTTTCCATGGTCAAGCAGCTTGCCACAGGGGAACAGGTGCGCATCACGCAGTCAGCGGAGAGCACCGAACTCAGCAAACTGCTTGCAGCGGAACTGATGCCTTCCTATCTGGCAGCCATGAAATATTCCTGCGAGCAGATATTTACATTTGCTCCGGGCGAATCTGAAAAGACCGTTACCGTAAAGATCCTTGACGATGACCTCTCGGAGGGCAGCGAGACCTTCTCCCTTGTGATATGCGAAGCGGGAAGTTCCGCAATCGTTACGCCTCTGAATCTTTCTGTGATTATCGAAGATGACGAAGAATATGTTCCTTCGGAGATCTCATTTACAGAAAACAAATACGAGATCGAAGACGGTGTTGCAAAGATCACACTGGAAAGACGCGGGCAGGAACAGTCTCTGGCTACGGTAATGGTAAGCAAAGTCGACAGTGAGACAGGAGAATCGACTGCATGTGCGGAAGCTGTATTTACGCCCTATTCCACAGAAGTCGAAGTTGAGCTGGAACTTGCGGAGGCCACAGAACTCACGCTTACGGATTTTGCGGGAGCGGAAGGCGGAGAGATCGTAAATGCAGACGCAGGGGGAGAAAACCTTCTGGGGGCAGCCAGAGAATTTAATATCTGGGTTTCCGGTAAACAGTATAAGGTAAAAATCGGTGACAATGATAAAATCTACGGCACCATCTGGGATGAGTCATATCAGCCTGCCCTTGAGGTGGGAAGATATTATCTTCCGATCCCTATAGAACAGGGAGGAGATTTTACATACGGATTTGCCGGCGATGACGCCAGCAGCCGGTCTGCATACTATGACTCGAGCAATAACAGGGGATACTGCTACTGGTACGACTGGCGTGTGAGCAGAAAAGGCACTTCACACCTTGCAAATGCTGAAAACGGCAAGAATAAGAGGAGCCTCAACTCGGTTTATTTTCAGTATGTCTGTCCGGACTGGGAGCAGACACGTTACGCGTTTGGCGGCCAAATGGTAATGTTTATGGCAGCTGCCGGTGAGACGAAGCGCCGTTACAAACAGTTTGGCAGAATGCAGGATGCTGAGAATGCTGTTGTGATAAAGAAGTATCATATGCCGCTGAATATCATAGCTGCAGCGGTAGATGAAGACGGGGGACGTACACCCAGGATAGAAATGTATTATTACGGCACTGTCTGCATGTACAAGTGCTTTAATGTGAAAAAGAAGAACCTCGAAAGCAGTCAGTTCAGTTTTATCTCGGGCCTGAATGCCGACGGCTCGTACTCCTATATCCATGCAGTTCCTGCAAATGTTGCATTGAAATGCGGCGCACAGGTCCTGTACGGAAATGAAGAAAAGAATTTCTATGCCAATCCGGATGAGAAACAGTCCAATATGGTATGGACGCTTTCGGAAAACACACTGTATCCGAACGAGCCGAACGGAAGAGGAATATACGGCAGGATCAAAGGATTTGAAATAAAGATATCAGACGGAATAAAGGACCTGGAAGTCAATGTCAATTATCCGGAGGAGTTCATCGGCTGGCTTAACAGCAAGAGAAACTCTGATGCATTCTACAACAGCGGAGAAATCGACTCCGAGATAAGAAAAGTCAATAACGACCTCTCAGTTATCCCTTATGATAAGTTCTTTATTGATTTTATCGAAAATAAACAGATAGATGTCAGAACGTCGAACCCCGGTTACTATCAGGTCCTTGGGATCACTCCGAAGTTTGAGTACAGCTATGTCAATGTCAAGGTATTGGCGCCCGAGACAGGCTCAGGCACAGGCTGGTTCAAGGACAAAAAGCTCTCCGGCGCAGAGGGGAAAGCAAAAACCGACTTTGTGTATAAGGCCGGCGACAGACTGGATCTGTCTGTGATCGCAAAAGAAGGATATCTGAGTCAGGGTTACGAGGTCTCGGTCGACGGAGGCATCAATTTCAACACGATAAGAGACAGAAAGACTCTTATACTTGCGCCCAACAGGAGTTATATCATCAGACCCTGCATCACGGAA
>JAGHSD010000036.1 GCA_018066045.1 Candidatus Darwinimomas equi
TGTTAAAAGAGAAACTGATTTAACAACTACATTTTAGTTGATTTTAACAATTTTTGCATTATACTATAAGTTAGATAGTTTATAAAATCGGACACGAATTGTATGAAGGAGGTCAATTTGTTCTCATACCATAAACTAATTCCCCAGTTTGACGTTGATTCACTGATAAATGCCTCGTATTACCATATGACAGACGCATTTCAGGGCTTCGGAGAGTCTCATGATTTCTGGGAACTTGTATACTGTGACAAAGGCGAAGTAGCCATTCAGGCTGCGGATAATCATTATCTGCTTAGAGCCGGAGAGATGGTCTTCCACTGCCCGAATGAATGGCATGATGCCCGCAGTTACGGTGATCGTCCCGCGGATGTCATTATATTGGCATTCACATGTTCCAGTCCGTACATGTCAATGTTTGAAAAAAAGATACTGTTTCTCGGTCCTCAGGAAAAAGAATGTCTGAGCAGTATCGTTGAAGAATCCGAGGCTTCATATGCCTATTTCGATATTGAACCTCCGTACATTAACCTGATTAAAAAAGACAATGCACCGTTCGGAAGTGAACAGGTCATAAAATCTCAGCTGGAACTTCTGCTGATATATATTTCAAGAAGAAATGATTCGGTACTTACTTCAACACGTGAGATATCATCAAATAATATGCGTCAGCATGAACGTCTTGTTGAAGAAGCAAAACAATACATGAACAATCATCTTGAAGAGAAAATCAGTCTTAAACAGATTGCCTCCAGTCTCGGAATCAGCGTATCTCTGCTGAAACGTATTTTCCGTGAGCAGACAAAATCATCAGTAATTACGTATCTGACACATTTAAGAATAAGTGAAGCAAAGCGGCTTATCCGCGGACAGAATCTGAACTTCACACAGATTGCGGAAGTACTTGGATATGATAATATTCATTACTTCTCGTCACAGTTCAAGAAGCAGACCGGCATGACACCGACAGAATACGCCCGCTCAGTGCGTAAGTAGATTTGAGAACAAAGCATATCGCTTGCGATATGCTCGCGCCGAGCGCGGTCGCTCTTGCGACATAGTTCCGCTCGCGCGAGTGCGCATCCCGCGGAGCGTTTTTGTCTAATAGGACGCACTTTCCTATTAGACAAAAAAGCAGGAGGGACAGTCCCTCCTGTTTTTTAGTTGATTATAATTTAGTTTGCATCCGGGCAAAGCGGTCCGGCAAGCTCGTCCATGAAGAAAAGCTTTCCGGGCATTGTCGGAATACGTGATGATGTTACGAATCTTGTCGGGCCGTATCTGAGTGTCATCCAGAAGCTCATGCCCTGCCACTGCATACCACGTGAAAGGATACCGTCTGCTCCTCCGATGCAGTAATCTGATGCGAAGATAATCTGCGGTCCGATTGTGTTTGCATAGCATGGAATAAGCGGCCATGATGACTTGAATGATGTGATTGCATTCTGCTCGATTGTCATCGGATGAAGTCTTGCTCCGATTCTGTATGGCTGCTGTAACCACTCTTTATCACTCTTGAACTCATCAGCAAAATGCGGCTCCCAGAATGCGATGTGGCACATACGTCCGATACCGTATACCATAACCTGCTTTGCGCCTTCTTTTCTGAGCTTTGCCATCTTTGCAGGATATGTAGGAAGGTTTTCCTTGGTTGCAAAGTTTCTCTGCTTCTCGGGAACTGTAAGTTTTCCGAGCGGTCCGTAGAATGCTTCTACCATTGCATTTGTGAATGCTGCCGGATCTGATGCCGGAAGCGTATTTCCTTCTGCATCCGCCCACTCATCCATGTTGAAGCCGTATACATGCTTGCAGTCTATATTGAGCTGTTTAATGAAATATACCGCCCACTTATACATTCCCATAGGT
>JAGHSD010000117.1 GCA_018066045.1 Candidatus Darwinimomas equi
TGACTGTACACACTGCTTTACTTCTTTATATGAAAGATTATCAACTTTTACAAACGGAGCTAAATATGTATCAAATGATGAAAATGCCTGCGCACCCGCCCACTCGTTCTGCATGATGCCCAGGAAGTTGACCATCTGGTTGCAGAGAGTTGAAAGGTGATTTGCCGGACTGGAAGTGATCTTTCCGGGAATTCCACCGAGTCCTTCCTGAATAAGCTGCTTAAGCGACCATCCTGCGCAGTAACCTGTCAGCATAGAAAGATCATGAATATGTATCTCTGCCTTTCTGTGTGCATCTGCTATCTCTGGGTCGTATACTTCCGACAGCCAGTAGTTTGCCGTGATGGCACCCGAATTGGACAGGATCAGTCCTCCTACAGAATATGTGACCGTGGAGTTCTCCTTGACTCTCCAATCATTGATCTGAAGATAATTGTCTACCAGATCCTTATAGTTAAGTGTAGCTGCCTTGACATTACGGATCTTCTCACGCTGTCTGCGGTAAAGGATATATGCCTTTGCAACATCCGTATATCCGGCTTCCGACAGAATCTTCTCGACGCTGTCCTGGATATCCTCGACTCCGATAAGTCCGTCTTTTATCTTGGATTCGAAATCTGCGCATGTTCTGAGCGCAAGCATATCCATAATACTCGGATGATACTCTCTTCCCTGAGCATCAAATGCTTTCTGGATAGCAGCACTGATCTTTGCAACGTTAAAATCAGCGATCTTTCCGTCTCGTTTAATTACCTGATACATAACTCCCTCCAACTGGTTTTATGAATTAAAAATCCGGACACTTTCGCGTCCGGATTTAATATTATCATTATGCTTTTTTTAAGTCAATATATTGCGCGGATGTTTTTTGAAAACACAATATATTGTGTTTTATTGCTAAACTGCTTTAGTCGACTCCTCTCAGGTCTGCTGACTGTACGTAAGGCCTTATAATATCAAGGTATTCCCGCATTCTGTCGTCTGAAGGAGCAGACAGCCCTCCGAAATGAACCGTATCCCTGTCGGTAAATTTCTGCAGAAAATATTTTCCGGCACCGGATATCATCTCACCTATTCCTCTGAAGGACTCCTCATCATGGAGCTCATTTACCACGGTCGTCCTGAATTCATAGTCAATACCGCTTTTCATAATAATTCCTATGCTTTTCAGAATATTCCCGGTGTCAAACGAATCCAGTCCTATCGTCCGGGCATATCTGTCTTCGGAATTCTTTATATCCATGGCAATATAATCTGCCAGATGCTCGTGCACAATCTCTGCAAGCATATCCGGATGATTCCCGTTGGTATCAACCTTTGTCATATATCCAAGACTGCGTATATCCTTCAAAAGCTTCGGAAGATCTTTATTAAGCATCGGCTCTCCGCCCGTGATTGCCACGCCCTCAAGCAGACCCTGTCTTTTTTTCAGAAAATCCAAAAGTCCGGCATCATCAAGCAGCGGCGGAGCACTTCCGTCTATAAGCTCCCAGTTATGGCAGAACGGACATCGGAAATCGCACCATCCCAGAAAGACAGTACATGCAACCTTTCCCGGAAAATCCAGGAGCGTCATTTTCTGAAGTCCGTGAATAACCATGTATTATACCGCCTCCTCTGCCTGTTTTTCTTCCGCTTCTCCGGCTGCCTTTATCTTGGCAAGCTCCTCATCCTGAAGCACTCTGTACGCAACCTTTCCGACAAGAGTCTTTGGCATCTCGTCTCTGAACTCTATGTCATAAGGCATTGCATATCTTGCAATATTCTTGCGGCAGTAATCCATGATTTCCTGCCTGATCTCATCCGACGGCTCATTGCCGGGACGAAGTGTAACGAATGCTTTAACCTTCTCCATCTTATATGCATCCGGCACGCCTATAACGCAGCTCATCTGAACCTTCTCATGTGCATCAAGTATGTTCTCTATCTGTGCAGGATATACATTGTATCCTGAAGATACTATCATTCTCTTTGCTCTTCCTTTGAAATAGATGAATCCTTCATCATCCATGATTCCGAGATCACCCGTATATACCCATGTTAGTCCGTCAGCATGCTTACGGAGCGTTTGTGCAGTCTCATCCGGATGATTCATGTATTCCTGCATTACCGTGGGTCCTGCAAGAAGAATCTCTCCCTCTTCTCCGTATGGCAGTTCCTTGTCTGTTCCGGGCTCAACTATCTTGATATATGTATCCGGGAACGGAACTCCTATGCTTCCCTCTTTGAACATATGCGGAGGTGTAAGGCAGCACGCCGTAACTGTTTCTGTCGTTCCGTATCCCTCACGCACCTGGATGGTAGCATTATGATCATACAGGAACCTGTCGAATTTCTTCTTCAGTTCTATAGAAAGAGAATCACCGCCTGAGAATACGCCCTTAAGAGAACTCAGATCCGCCTTCTCCATCGAAGGAAGTCTAAGCAGTGCCTCATAAAGCGTAGGAACACCTGCTATGAAATTGCAGCGGTATTTAACTATCTGCTTTGCATATGTCTTTGCCGTAAATCTCGGGATAAGAATACATCTTCCTCCCTGACTGAGCATGGTATGTATACATACTCCGAGTCCGAATCCATGGAACAGCGGCATTGCTGCAAGCATTTTGTCTCCCGGTCTGAACATCGGGTTTGCTGCAAGCACCTGAACTCCGAGAGCATTGAAATTCATGTTTGACAGAACAATACCTTTCGTTGTTCCTGTCGTTCCGCCTGAATACAGAATAACCGCCGGATCATCCGCTTTGCGTGATACACGGTAATTATAGAAGCAGGCATTGCTCATCCTCATGAAATCATTCCATCTGATTACAGGTGCATCCTTCGGAATCTTTTTAATCTTTCTTCCCTCTGTAAGCATATATCCTGCCTTGATAGTTCTCGAAAGTTCATCTTTCACGCTTGCAATGATGATATTGACAACTTTTGTATTATTTCTGATATTTTCAAATTTGTTATAAAACTGATCAAGCGTGATGGCCGTAACCGAATTGGATTCATTGAGGTAAAACTCTATTTCCTCCTCTGCTGACAGCGGATGAATCATATTACAGATTCCTCCGACCATATTTACCGCATAGAACATGTATATGGCCTGCGGACAGTTCGGCAGGGCAATAGTAACTTTGTCTCCCTCTCTGATGCCTATGGTCTTAAGAGCCTTTGCACATTTATGTATCTCCTGTACCAGCTGATAATATGTTGTTGATCTTCCCATGAAATCAAAGGCAATGTAATTCGGATATTTTGATGCAACCTGTTCAACTGCTTCTATCATGGAGCCTTCAAAATACTCCAGATTAAGCGGAATACCCTCAGTATGTCCCTCCCAGGGGGTCTTTGCAGTTATTTCATCGTTAAAAAATTTCATACACTAAATCTCCACATTCTCGCCGAAAGGCTTTTCTAATAATTCCGGATTTTCAACCAGTTTCTTGATGAGTCTTATGGATTTTGCATAATAATAACCGTCTGCAATTCTCTCATCCACCGTTACACCAACCTCAACGCTGTCTTTCATGGTAACACTGCCGTTTTCGTCATAATACGGTCGAAGCTTTCTTTCACCTATGACCACAAACAGAGAGGTGGTTCCCCAGTTTGAAAGATGATGGTATCCTGCCTGAAGCTTTATAGAGCCGAGATTTGAAAAGAATACCGATGCATAATCCGGATCGGATGCAATAAGCTTTGCCGGAATCCATCCGTGCCTGTCAAGAAATCTGATAATACAAAACAGAAATCTGGTCAGAAATCGCGGAAGTTTTGTAAAAACATTCATAAAATCGTCTGTTGATTCTGCTTTTTTTCCTTTTTCCTGAACGTCTTCCTCCTTTCTTACTCTGTATATCTCTTTATACATATCGTCCCGGACAGACTCCAGTGTTGAATTCTCATCAACCTTAATAAATGTCAGTCCTTCCTTGCCGTCATCTTCAAATTTCCTCTTCACTACAAAACCGCAGCTTATCACATCACGCTGATAATAATTTTTATTGACATAAAACCTGTTAAGCTTCGGCCTTAACACGATCATCTTCATTACGGAAGCAACGATTATCTGAAACAGCTTATATTCAAATTCCGGATTCTCCGCATTTTTTCCGTCAAGATATCTGTCAAGATGTGTGAGATCAAATTGTTCTGAAATAAAAGCCTCATTATCGGCCCGGTTCGGATAAATCATCGGCATGAGAAGATGCATTGCGTCACAGTCTCTTATGAGCGCTGCATCCGGCCTGTCACCCCACCTTTTTTTCTTTGTTTCCATACATATTCCCCTGAATAAAAGCACAAAAATGCGGGTGACAGGACTTGAACCTGCACGGTCGCCCACAAGAACCTAAATCTTGCGTGTCTGCCAATTCCACCACACCCGCTTCGCCAGTAAAAATAAAATAATGCCGGTGGCGGGACTCGGACCCGCACGCCATTGCTGACAACAGATTTTGAGTCTGTCTCGTCTGCCAATTCCGACACACCGGCACACAAAGGCATTTTACAATATTACGGCCAAACTTTCAAGTTTTATAATATTGCCTATTGAAGTCATAAAATCAGTCTGCTACAATATCTTGTAGAAAAAAATAAATATTGTACTATATATCAGGAGGGAACTATGGGAGAGATACATATTAACAAGCATCCGCTTGTTCAGCACAAAATTACTATGATGCGTAACAAAGAAACCGGTACCAATGAGTTCAGACAGCTTGTAAGTGAACTCGGTATGCTGATGGGCTATGAAGCACTTGCTGATCTTCCTACTGAAGAGATCGAGATTGAGACCCCGCTGGAGAAATGTCTGTCCACAGTAATCGCAGGACGTAAGTTAGCTGTTGTTCCGATACTGAGGGCAGGACTCGGGATGGTAGACGGACTTCTCTCTCTTGTTCCTACGGCCAAGGTTGGACACATCGGAATGTACCGTGATGAAACTACTCACGAACCCGTCGAGTATTATTGCAAGCTTCCGAGACCCATCGAAGAACGTGTAATCGTGGTTACCGATCCGATGCTTGCTACCGGAGGTTCGGCATGTGATGCTATCCGTCAGATAAAGCTTCATGGCGGAAGAAAAATCAAATTCATGTGTATCATAGCTGCACCTGAAGGACTTGAGAGGCTCCACAAAGAACATCCTGATGTTGATATATACGTAGGTCATCTGGACCGCTGCATGAATGAAAACTGTTACATCCTCCCGGGACTGGGAGATGCAGGTGACAGAATCTTCGGAACAAAATAAAACTTAAAATACAGAGTTTTCGCCAGAAGATTGAGGATGATCCTGAGAACCCGAAGTATATTCAGACAGTTCGCGGCATCGGATACCGCTTTGTAGTGTAAGTAAATAAAAAGATGAGAAAGTGACGTTTGAACTGAAGATGAATAATGCGAAAAGTTCATGACTTCGGAAGGGATTAAAAACTATGCAGGTTTTGATTAAAAATGGTTCGATCTATGACGGAACCGGTTCTGATCCGTTTTATGGAAGCATATTGATCAATGATGACCGAATTGCAGAAATTATAAAAGGTGATGTTGCAGATGCTGTTCCCGAACTACTCGATAACGCAGATACCATAATTGATGCTAATGGAAGATGTGTCACGCCGGGATTCATTGATCAGCACCGTCACGCAGACCTGGCAATATTCCGTGACTCATTTGGACCGCAGGAGCTTTCTCAGGGTATCACAACGATTGGAACCGGTGTATGCGGCTTTTCCTATGCACCGTTCACTGAAAAATCAGAAGGCCTTTACAATTATGCGGAACCCATTATGGGTCCTTCCGCCGACGGGGCCAGATATTCCGGGATTTCCGACTACATTAACGCTGCCCGTCAGGCAAAGCTTTCTGTAAACGCATCTACCCTCCAGGGCCTTGGCGCGGTAAGGATCGCCGTAAAAGGATATGACCCCTCTCCTTACACAAAAAAAGAAATGGAAGAAGGTCAGGCACTAGTTTCCGATGCAATTGATTCCGGAGTGCGAGGTTTTTCTACAGGACTTATCTATAATCCGGAAATGTATACCTCTCGGGAAGAGATGATACAGCTCCTAAAACCCTGTAAAGGAAAAAAAATGCTCTTTATGCCGCATATAAGAAATGAAGCAGACTCACTTCCTGAATCAATAAGTGAAGTAATACGGATTGCAGAAGAAAATGAAATGTCCCTTTCCATCAGTCACTTTAAAGCCATGGGGCCTGATAACTGGCACGGAAAACTGGAGGATGCTATCAGCCGTATCGAGACAGCGCAGGGCCACGGTATGGACATTACCGTTGATGTTTACCCGTATCACGGAACTTCCACAACGCTTTCTTCTTCGTTGCCGTTTTCTTTTCTCAACGAGCCGTTTGAAAAGATTATTGCCAAAATCAATACAAAAAATGAAATCGACCGATTGAGAAAATGCTATATGAACCCCGGCCCGAATGATAATAAAATCTCGCCGGATTTCCGTTGGAGCACTACTCTTATCAGTGGAGTCTCTCTTCCGGAAAATCGGAAATATCTGGGAAAAACCGTAAAAAGTGCCTTTGCCATCTCTGAATGCAGTGACGTCTATGAATTTCTCGCAAATCTCCTTTATTCTGAAAAAGGAAACGTATGCATGGTTGAAATGGGTATGGATGAAGCAGACATTGAACGTATAATGAAGCTTCCATATTCCATGATTATTTCAGATACTCTGTATAGTATCACAGACTTCCCACATCCAAGAGCTTATGCAATGTGTCCGCATATGATAAAAGAATATGTTCTTAAACGCAATGTGCTTCCACTTAAAACAGCAATCAGGAAAATGACATCCATGCAGGCAGAACGTATGCATTACAAAGACCGGGGATGCCTTGTAAAAGGTGCATATGCTGATATGCTCCTGTTCCGTCCTGAAAACCTGAAGGACAATGCAACATTTGAACATGGCAAAGTTCTTTCAAGCGGAATTGATTATGCCTTCATAAACGGCATACCTTCCTGGAAAGATGAAAAGCAGATTTCCAAGGCCGGAAGATATCTTATATGAATCCTTTGCATATTCGAAAAACATAGAAAGCATATCATTTTCTATTAGATATAAATCATCCCGGGGCATAAGCTCCGGGATGATTTATATATTGTTTTTTATGAAAGCTTTGCATACTCATCTTCTACAAAACTAGTTAGAGTATCAATTGCTGTCTTTACAAGCTTCTCGCCGAATTCATATGATGCATCTCTTGGATCATATTTTACGCAGTCGTTCTCAGAGCGCTTGCCTTCGAATACGAAATCATCTGCGATTCCGTAATCGGTATATTTAAGCGGAACCTCTCTCGGAGGATACTCATCCAGCTTCGTGTCATCAGGTCTGACATAGCACATAAGTGATGCTTCGCATTTTGTTCCATGTCCGAAATCCAGCACCGGTCCATCCTCAGGCTGTATTACAGGCATCATCGTTATAACCTTGCTTGAAGTTTCATTGGAGAATTCCGTGCACAGTCTCTGAATTGATCCCTTCTGTCCCCATGCGCCGTGTCCGTTTACTATGACAATAAGCTTATATCCTGTCTGAACAAAGAATCTGAGCTGTTCTCTTATCATAAGAGCGAAGATTTCTTCTCTTGCATAGAAGCTCTTCAGATTATTATTCGGCACATCCATGCCAATGACATACATATCCTCAGGATGCTCAAATCCCTTTGCCTCAAGAATGTAAGCAGGGCGATCACATTCCGTTCCGAAAAACAGTGTCGGTGCAACTACTCCTCCTGTAATCTCCGCTGCCTTTCTTGCACAGAACTCTGCCATCAGCGGATCTGTTCCGAACGGCATTGCCGGTCCGTGCCACTCCAGCGGTCCTACCGGAAGATATACTATGGACTTTCTGTCTCTTTCAGCAATAATCTCGTCAGGTCTTAAAAACTCCATCTGAACAGTTCTCATACTCAAACCTCCATTCATAATCAATCAAACAGCTTTTATAATTCTACACTATTTAGTATTCGTTTCATATTATTTCCGAGTATCGCGGTCAGCCATTCATCCGGAAGGTCCATAGAGAGAAGTCTTCCAAGTTCCCAGGCTACATCATGAACTACAGTATCTGTTCCGAATACCAGTCTCTTATAGTCAATGTATTTGAGCGATTCTTCTACAGGCACTTCTGTCGTGAAGCTTCCGCAGAACTCAAATACAACGTTCTTATACTTTAGATCCTGTGCTATTCTCTCACACTGATGACGGCCCTCTGTCGGTCCTCCCATATGTCCTACGATCCATGTAGCGTTCGGATACTTAAGTGCTACCTCCGCTATGTTATCTGCTGAGCCGTACGGATCTGCCCATGAATGAATGAGGATATACAGCTTATGTCTGTCAGCATATGAAAAGATTGAATCAAGTCTGGTATCTCTTATGTCTACTCCGATATATCCCGGTATAAGCTTCATTCCTTTGAAATATCCACCGGCAAAGTATTCATCCAGAACTTCATCCGTGTACATCTCTGCATATATCGGATTGATTACAAGGTTTCCGTGGAAACGGTCCTTCCTGTCCCCTATGGCTTTTTCAAGTTCCTTGTTTCCTCTGATTGGTGAACCAAAAAGCTCTGACTCAGACTGCGAGCATACCTCATCTATTCCGAAGCGCTCCATGTCCTCTTCGAATTCCCTGATCTGTCCGTCAAATTCATTGCAGGGAATTATCCAGCTTCTTGCAAACGGT
>JAGHSD010000160.1 GCA_018066045.1 Candidatus Darwinimomas equi
ACCGGTGGTTTTATGTTGAAAACCTATGTATTTAATGTTCTTAGTGTGTAGAAAGTTTCTTTTCCAGAACCGATATATCATGGGTTAATTCTTCATTATTTTCTAATTCCGAAGAAACTTTCTTTATTCCGTGAATAATTGTTGAATGATCTTTTCCACCAAGTATGTTTCCTATGTAATCAAGTGAACAATTTGTTAATTTCTTCATCAGGTACATGGCTATCTGTCGTGGATAAACAAGCTCTTTTGTTCTTTTTGATGGTACAATATCTTGTTTATCTGTTGAAGAGTGATCACATACTATATCAAGAATATATTCAGGAGTAATTATCTTTTTAGAATTAGGTGATAATGTATCTTTTAAAACCTCTTTTGCAAAATCAACATCGATTTTTTTATTCTCTAATTTTGCCATCATCCTGATTTTATTTAAGGCACCCTCTAATTCTCTTATATTTGTATCGATTACTTCAGCGATGTATTTTATTACTTCATTATCAACACTTATTCCGTCTGTTTCCTCTTTTTTCCTAAGAATTGCAAGACGTGTTTCATAATCCGGAGCCTGTATATCTGCCTGAAGACCCCATGAGAATCTTGATTTAATTCTCTCTTCAAGGTTTTCAAAATCTTTCGGAGGGCGATCAGAAGAAATAACTATCTGTTTTTTATTCTGATACATATCATTGAATGTATTAAAGAATTCCTCCTGAGTACTTTGTTTTCCGATGATAAACTGGATATCATCTATCAGAAGAACATCATTGTATCTGTATTTTTCTCTGAATTCCTGAGTTGTTTTTTTATGAATAGCATCAACAATCTCGTTTGTGAAATTCTCACTTGTTACATATAAAACCTTTTTTGAAGGATCTTTTTCTAATATAAAATGTGCTATTGCCTGCATCAGGTGAGTTTTTCCCAAACCAACCCCGCCATAAAGAAACAGAGGATTATAAGAAGATTCACCCGGGGACTCGGCAACTGCAAGAGAAGCTGCATGTGCAAAATTATTACTGTTACCTACAACAAATGAATCAAAAGTGTATTTAGGATTTAAATTAGCTATCAGAAGAGAATGATTATCGACCTTCTTTTTATCACTATTTATTATAGAAGATTTTTTTTCATTCATCTGAAGAAGATCAGCATTGTTAAGTATATTTACCTTACAGTCAAGATGAGAAATTTCCGAAATAGCCACTCTTAAAATCTGAGAATATTTTTTCTCGACATATTTTTTAAAAGAATTTTCATCCTGAGGAATCAAAATATCCAGAACCAGATCTTTTTCCGCATCATGGTGTGTTTTAACAGGCACAAGAGGGAGTATCCAGGTCTCATAGGATACATCTGATATTTCAAACTCATCTTTAATGTAGTTCTGAATAGCGGACCAGTTTTGCTTTATCTTGTCTATCATGATAATTACTCCGTCAAAAACAACGCCAGAAATATTTTTTCTGACAAAATTACACATTTATTATACCAAAAAAGGGCTTTTTTATCAACAAAACGAAGGTTTATACAATATGTAGTTGTGGATAAGTTGAAATTAATAAGTGGATATTTTGTTGATAAAAAGTATAAAATATGTTTACGGGTTGTTTAAAAAGTTATCAACAAGTTATACACATAGTGTTGATAAGTGGATAATGAGATTTAACTTGACTAAATCACGTTATTTCTATATAATGGTAAAGCTTGTTTAAGAATGGCGGATTATTCCGTTCGATATAAAGGGAGGAAAAACATCATGAAAATGACATTTCAGCCAAAGAACAGACAGAGAAGTAAAGTTCATGGCTTCAGAGCAAGAATGAGCACACCGGGCGGAAGAAAAGTATTAGCAGCAAGACGTGCAAAAGGCAGAGCAAAATTATCAGCATAACATAACAGCCGGGGAAATAAATACCCCGGTCTTTTTAGCATGAACAGATTCCCTTCTATTAAGAAAAATGAAGAATTTAAACAGATATACAGATTGGGAAAGTCGTGTGCGAATGACACGATAATTATGTATGCTTTAAAGAAAGAGGAAAGAGAAGATACCTGCAGAATAGGAATCTCTGTTTCCAAAAAGATAGGTAATTCTGTTGTGAGACACAGAATTGCAAGAGTTTTGAGAGAATGCTTCAGACTTCACAAAGAAGAATTGAAGTCCGGCTATGACATCGTGGTTATAGCAAGGCAGCCCGCTGCTGCGCTGGGATATGAGGAAATGTCCTGCGCATATTTGAATCTGTGCAGCCGGATGGGCATTTTATTATGAAGATTTTATTTATTGAACTGATCAGGTTTTATCAGAAATACATGTCTCCTTTTTTTATTTTGAAGCCACCATGTATATATACTCCGTCATGTTCGGAATATACGCTTCAGGCTATTGAGAAGTACGGGGCACTGAAAGGAGGCTGGATGGGATTTAAACGTATACTCAGGTGTAATCCGTTTCACGAAGGCGGATATGATCCCGTTCCCTGATTTCTGATTATTTAATATTTGGAGGACAAGAGATTGTTTATTTCTATTCTTTTGACCCAGTCAACGGTTCCCGTTATCGGATGGGTAGCGTGGGTACTGGGAAAAATCATGGGCGTATTGTTTACGTTCTGTGATAGTATTTTCGGATCGGCAAACATCGGTGTCTGTATTATTCTTTTTACTATTATCGTTAACCTTCTTATGCTCCCGCTTACGATCAAGCAGCAGAAATCATCAAAGTTGATGAGCGTTATGCAGCCGGAGATCCAGGCAATTCAGAAAAAATACAAAGGCAAAACAGACCAGCAGAGTGCTGCAAGAATGCAGGCAGAAACGCAGGCTGTATACGAGAAATACGGAACAAGCATGACCGGAGGATGTGTACAGCTGTTGATTCAGATGCCTATTCTGTTCGCGCTGTATCAGGTTATTTATCATATTCCGGGTTATGTTCCGCAGGTCAAGGAACTTCTTACACCGGTTGCGGTTGCTCTTCAGAAGATTTCAAACTTTATTTCCTATGCAGGTTTTACAGATCTTACCACAGCAGCAAAGATGGCAAAGAATCTGGACTACGGAAACATTGATAATGTAATAGATCTTCTTTACAAGCTTACTCCTGCTCAGTGGCAGAATCTGGGAAACATGTTCCCGTCGCTTGAGGGACTTATCCAGACAACATCAAAGACGCTTGAATCTCTGAACAGTTTTTTAGGTATTAATCTTGCTACGGCACCGTGGCAGGGATTCCAGCCAAGCTGGGCATGGGCTATTCCGGTACTTGCGGGTGTTACACAGTGGCTCAGCACCAAGTTTATGACACAGGCTCAGCCTGTAGCAGATGACGACAGCAATCCGGCAGCTTCTTCTATGAAGACTATGAATATCATGATGCCGATAATGTCGGTATTCTTCTGCTTCACTCTTCCGGCAGGTATCGGTATCTACTGGATTGCAAGTGCAGTAGTTCGTACAATCATCCAGATATTCATAAATCTTAAGTATAAAGATATTGATGTAGATAAACTGGTTGCAGAGAACCTTGAAAAGACAAATAAGAAGCGCGCGAAGAAGGGCCTTCCTCCCAAGACGATAGATAAGAAAGCTATTGCCGAGGCAGAAAGAGAAGAGAGAATACGAGAGTATCAGGAAGCTCAGGAAGCAGCAAAGAAAGAAAAATCAGACAAGCAGGTCGTAGATTCAACCAAGTATTATAATTTCCAGGCGAAAGAGGGCTCTCTTGCCGCAAAGGCAAACATGGTAGCCATGTATGATCAGAGAGAATATGAAAAGCGTCACGGAAAGAAGAAAACAAACACATCGGCTCCGACTTCAGCCGACGAAGATAATAAGGAGAATTAATAATGCAGAGTATCACAGTTACGGCTAAGACTTACGATGAAGCGATTACCGAAGCCATCCAGGAACTGCAGACCTCCAGTGATCATCTTGATGTTACGGTTGTAGAAGAAGGAAAGGATGGTCTTTTGGGAGTGATAGGCGGCAAGCCGTGGGTTATCAGAGCGATGGCGCTTACAGACGAACAGCTCCAGGAAAAGATCAGGAAACAGGCAGAATTGAAGAATCAGCCGAAAGAAGAAAAAGCAGAAACAGAAGAAGCACCGGTACGTAAGATAAATACCATCATTATGGAAGAAGTGGCACCGGTCATTGAAGAAACAGTTGTAGAAGATTTTGAGATCGAAGTTCCGGAAGTCGGTTTCCAGAAACCGGAAAGAGATCTTAAGCCGGTCAGCGAAGAAGAGGCGGCAGAACTTACAGAGAAGGCAGTAGTATTTCTTAAGGATACATTCAAAGTGATGGATATGGACGTGCAGATTCAGACATCATTTGACCATGAGGAGAACGAGCTGAATATAGTTCTTTCCGGAGAAGACATGGGAATGCTTATCGGCAAGAGAGGACAGACTCTGGATTCTTTCCAGTATCTTACAAGTCTGGTTGTAAACAAGCATCATGACGGATATATCAGGGTGAAGCTTGATACCGAGAATTACAGGGAAAGAAGACAGGTCAAGTTAGAAGAACTTGCACATAATATTGCACACAAGGTTTCAAGAACAAAGAAAGCGGTTGACCTTGAGCCGATGAATCCTTATGAGAGAAGAATTATTCATTCGGCACTTCAGGATGATCCCTTTGTAACAACGGTCAGTGAGGGTGAAGAACCGTACAGACATGTTGTGGTAATGCTCAAGAAGAGTAACCGCCGTCACAGATAATATAATTCAACAGCGCACAGCTTGGTGAAAGAAGGCTGCGTATACAGGATATGTATACAGGGGCCTTCTTTTTCTTTTTAAAGACTCCCGGTGCTGTTTTGCGAAATTTTTTCTCAAAAAGGAAATGATAACATGAGAACGAACAATACAATTGCTGCAATTGCTACGTCGCTTTCTCCTGCAGGAATCGGTATTATAAGGATATCGGGAGAAGAAGCTACGGAGATTGCAGACAGAGTTTTCAGAGGTTCAAGATCTTTAAAGGAAGCGGATACACATACGGTAAATTATGGTTTTGTTTATGACGGAGACGAGGCGGTTGATCAGGTCCTGGTCATGATAATGAAAGCCCCACGTTCTTATACAGGAGAAGATACCGTCGAGATTCAGTGTCACGGAGGTATGCTTGTTCTTAAAAGAATACTTTCACTTGTTATTGATGCGGGAGCAAATCCTGCCGAACCGGGTGAATTTACCAAAAGAGCTTTTCTTAACGGCAAGATGGATCTGTCCCAGGCGGAGGCGGTGGCGGATATAATCGATGCCGAGAATCAGAATAGCCTCAAAGTCGGAATGCGTCAGCTGAAGGGAAAGCTTTCTGATGAGATCTCTGAGATCAGAAAGATTCTTTTGAACGAGATAGCGTTTATAGAAGCTGCGCTTGACGATCCCGAACATTATTCCCTTGAGGGATACGGTGAAGAGCTGGACAGAAAAGTTTCAGCTGTTTATTCCCGGATTGACAGACTGATAAGAAATGCCGATACCGGAATAATCATTAAGTCCGGCATTGATACGGTAATACTCGGAAGACCGAATTCCGGAAAATCTTCCGTTTTGAATCTTCTTGCAGGTACGGACAGGGCAATTGTTACCGATATAGAAGGAACAACAAGAGACACTCTTACGGAGAATATTTCACTTGCCGGAATCAGGCTGAATGTTACAGATACGGCCGGGCTGCGAAACAGTATAGATATCGTTGAAAAAATCGGTATTGAGAAGGCAAAAAAAGCGGCCAGAGATGCAGACCTTATACTGTGTGTTCTTGACGGGGCAGAAGAACTCAGAGAAGAAGACAAGGAAGTTCTTGATTTTATTGACGGCATGAATGCGGTTATTCTTATTAACAAACAGGATCTTTCATCGTGGAAACCGTGTCAGGACGAAAGAATTTTCAGACATCCTTTTATCGGATTTTCCGCGAAGACAGGACAGGGACGCGCCGAATTGGAAACCATCGTTAAAGATATGTTTTTCAAAGGAGAGATTAATCTTAATGATGAGATATATATTACAAGCATCCGGCACCTTCAGGCACTGAAGGCCGTACTTGCTTCCTTAAAGCTTGTACATGAAGGAATTGAAAACGGACAGACAGAGGATCTTCTTTCTGTTGATCTTCAGGATGCCTATGAATCACTCGGAACCATTACCGGCGAGACTGTCGGTGAAGATATAATAAATGAGATTTTCTCGAAATTCTGTATGGGGAAATAATAATGACGAAGATACAAGAAAACTATGATGTTGTTGTTGTCGGTGCGGGTCATGCCGGCTGTGAAGCAGCACTTGCCTGTGCAAGACTCGGCATGGAAACGATTGTTTTTACCGTAAGCGTTGATTCCATTGCTCTGATGCCCTGTAATCCGAATATCGGAGGAACAAGTAAAGGGCATCTTGTCCGGGAACTTGATGCACTCGGCGGAGAGATGGGAAAAAATATTGATAAGACTTTTATACAGTCGAAAATGCTGAACAAGTCCAAGGGACCGGCTGTTCATTCTCTTCGTGCGCAGGCAGACAAACAGGAGTATTCCCGCGAGATGAGAAAAACCATGGAAAAACAGAACCATCTTGTTATCAAGCAGTCGGAGGTTTCTGAAATTATTGTTGAAGACGGACACTGCAGAGGAGTGAAAACCGTCTCCGGAGCCGCGTATTTTGCCAAAGCTGTTATTCTTGCTACAGGAGTTTATCTGAATTCACGCTGCCTGTTCGGTGAGGTTATCGAACCGACAGGCCCCAACGGACTCAAGAACGCGACACACCTTACAAAATCACTGTTGAATAACGGAATCACCATTTACAGATTCAAGACAGGAACACCTGCCCGCGTTGACGGAGATACTATAGACCGCAGCAGGATGGAGGAACAGTTCGGAGATGTTCCCGTTGTCCCGTTCTCTTTTGAGACGGATCCTGCTTCTGTTCAGAAAGAACAGGTAAGCTGCTGGCTTACTTATACCGGAGAGGAAATTCATAATATAATCAGGGAAAACATACATCGCTCTCCTCTTTATGCCGGGGTTATCGAAGGCGTCGGACCGAGATACTGTCCTTCGATCGAAGATAAGGTTATGAAATTTCCGGATAAAGAAAGGCATCAGATATTTGTCGAGCCGGAAGGATTATACACACATGAGGTATATTTAAGCGGATTCAGTTCTTCGCTTCCTGAAGATGTTCAGCACGCTATGATTCATAAACTGCCGGGATTCGAGAACTGTAAAATCGTCAGAAACGCTTATGCTATAGAATATGATTGTATAGATGCCCGTCAGCTTAATCTCTCGCTTGAGTTTAAAAACATTCCGGGCCTGTACGGCGCCGGACAGATAAACGGAAGCTCCGGTTATGAAGAGGCGGCGGTTCAGGGATTTATGGCCGGAGTGAATGCTTCGATGAAAATTCTCGGTCGTGAACCTTATGTTCTTGACAGAAGTCAGGCTTATATCGGAGTGCTTATTGATGACCTTGTAACCAAAGAAAGTCATGAACCGTACAGGATGATGACATCCAGAGCAGAATACAGACTTCTTCTTCGACAGGACAATGCCGATCTGAGGCTGTGTGAGATCGGTCATGAAATAGGTCTTGTTTCTGATGAGAGATTTGAGAAAGTAAAATGCAAACAGAAGGCGATTGAACTTGAAGTTGAGCGACTCGACTCTGTTCATGTAGGCGATTCCGAAAGGATTAACAGATTTCTCAGAGAACACGGGTCCAGTGAACTCAATACGGGAGCAACCTTATCGGATCTTATAAGAAGACCTGAACTTGACTACTTTATGTTAACCGACATAGATCCGAACAGACCCGAACTTTCGGAAGACATTCAGGAGCAGGTAAATATTGAAATCAAATATAAAGGATATATTGAACGACAGATGCTTCAGGTAAAGCAGTTTAAAAAACTTGAAATTAAGAAGATACCGGAAGATATTGATTATGATCAGGTCGGAAGCCTCAGATTGGAAGCAAGGCAGAAACTTAAAGAAGTCCGACCGGAAAATATCGGGCAGGCAGCGCGTATTTCCGGAGTATCTCCTGCTGACGTTTCCATGCTCTTGGTTTATTTGAAAAAGTGAAAATGTTTCACGTGAAACATTTCCATTGACATGAAACATTTTTTAATCAGTTTCCGGGAGGAAGTATGGATTATATCGGTCTGAATGCAGAGAAATTTGAAATGTACTATAAACTTCTGATTGAAACAAATCAGAATGTTAATCTTACGGCAATTGTTGAAAAGAATGAAGTGTATATAAAACATTTCCGGGACTCTCTTGAATTTATACGTGCGGTTCCGGATATTGCAGAAAAAAACTATTCTCTGATAGATGTCGGTACGGGTGCCGGCTTTCCGGGTCTTCCATTGGCAATTGCTTTTCCGAATCTTAAAGTAACATTGACAGATGCTCTTAACAAGAGACTTGAGTTTCTCCGGTGTATTGTTGGAGAACTGAAACTGAATAATGTTGAGATAGTACATGCACGTGCAGAAGATCTTGGAAGAGATCCGGTATTTAGAGAAAAATACGATCTTGCCACGGCCAGAGCGGTTGCCAACTTATCGACACTTGTGGAATACTGCGGGCCACTTATCCACAAATCTGGGAGATTTATTCCACTTAAATCTTTCGAAGTTGAAAACGAAATATCCGAAGCCGGGCATGCAGCATCCGAAATAGGCTTAAAAATCAATGGTTTGCTTAAATATGAGCTTCCTGAAAACATGGGTTCAAGAAGTTTGTTGATATATGAAAAGATCAGGAGTACTCCACATAAATACCCGAGAAAAGCGGGCACTCCCTCTAAAAATCCGTTATGACAAGTTGGATGTTTCACGTGAAACATTTGAGGACGACAGAGAACACGTTTCACGTGAAACATGAAAGGAAGAAATAATGAGATATAAAAGAATAGTATTAGCTTCAAAATCACCAAGAAGAAAAGAAATTCTTGAGAAATGTGGATTTGAGCCAATAGTGATGATATCAGAATGTGATGAGAGCAAAGTAAAGGAAAAAGATCCGGGGAAACTTGTAAAAAAACTTTCTATAATAAAAGCAAGGGATGTAGCCGGTAAGTGTAAGGATGGTGACGTAATCGTTGCAGCAGATACGGTGGTTTCGGTAGACGGAACGATACTGGGAAAACCGAAAACAAAAAAAGAAGCAAGAGAAATGATAAGATCATACGCCGGAAAAGAGCATTATGTATATACGGGAGTAACAATAATATATAAAAGAAAAGAGAAGGATGAAGAATACTCTTTCGTAGACAAGGCAGCAGTTACAGTTTTAGAGATGACAAACTGCGAAATAAAGGCTTATGTTGAAACCGGAGAACCCATGGATAAAGCCGGAGCATACGGCATCCAGGGAGCATTTTGCAAGTACATACCGAAAATCAATGGAGATTTCTATACCGTTATGGGATTGCCGATAGCCAGAACATACAGAGCAATCAAGGAGATGACGAGATAATGTTTAATATAGTTCTGCACGAACCGGAGATACCGGAGAACACAGGAAACATCGGAAGAACCTGTGCTGCAACAGGATCAGCACTTCATCTGATAGATCCGCTTGGATTTCATCTGAATGAAAAAAGCATAAAGCGGTCGGGAATGGATTACTGGAAAGAACTTGATGTTACAAGATATATAAATTACGAAGATTTTTTATGTAAACTTAAAGACAAAAACAAACAGACCCGAATCTGGTATGCAACAACAAAAGCAGAACAGGCATATACGGACATAAAATACAGAGACGGTGACTATATTATGTTCGGAAAAGAAAGCGCAGGAATTCCGGAAGAAATATTGGTTGAGAACAGGGAAAACTGTATCAGAATACCCATGGGACATGAGATAAGAAGTCTTAATCTTGCCAACTCCGTGGCAATAGTTTTGTATGAAGCATTGAGACAGAATAATTTTCTTAACTTAGAGGAACAGGGGAAACTGCACAGACTTAAATGGAGAGAATGCTGAAATGATTAGTATACTATTCATCTGCCACGGCAATATATGTCGCAGTCCCATAGCGGAAGCGATAATGAAAAAGATTATAAGAGACAACGGTAAAGAAGATCTGTTTCTGATAGAATCAAGAGCAACCAGCCGCGAAGAAGAGGGAAATGATATTTATCCTCCGGCAAGAAGGGAACTGGAAGCACATAACGTTGCATACGACAGAAACCGGACGGCAACAGTAATGAAGAAACAGGACTACGATAAGTATGATTATCTTATATGTATGGATGAGCGAAATATAGGAAATCTTATGAGAATCATAGGAAACGATCCGGACAGAAAAGTATACAAACTTCTTGATTTTACGGAGCACAGGGGAGATATTGAGGATCCGTGGTATACGGGGAATTATCATAAAGTTTGGAATCAGATAGAAGAAGGATGCAGAGGGCTGTATAATACAGTTAAATAATTCCGCAGGAGCGTCAAATGAAAATAAGTAAAAGAACACATCGCCAGATAAGAACACCGAGCGTTTTAAAGGGCTGTTTTTTGATGAAGAAAAATAATACTCCGGAAATCATAAAAAAAGCTTCCATTTTTCAAAATGGTATGATACAATAAACATCGCGCCAAAAATCGCGTGATTGCCTCGGTAGCTCAGTTGGTAGAGCAACGGACTGAAAATCCGTGTGTCGCCAGTTCGATTCTGGCCTGAGGCATTTTATTTATTTCATATAATAAATAAAAAAGGGCTACTAGCTCAGGTGGTAGAGCACTTGACTTTTAATCAAGTTGTCGGGGGTTCGAGTCCCCCGTGGCTCACTGAAAAATTTCCTTATCGGCAGAAGCCGAAAGGGATTTTTTTTTGCGAAATAGTTATTGTTCTGTGAGATGAAAGAAGGTAATGCAGAGATGAAGGATTTCCTTGCAAAGCTTAACAAAAAAGAAAAGTATATGATAGGCAATCAGTTTTTCTCGTTTTTTATCATGGGCGTATATGTAATCATGATTGGTTCGATACTTCCCATGATGCGGGAGGATTACGGATTATCTTATGAGGTGAGCGGATTTATCGTTTCAATACATAATTTAGGAAACATGGCCGGAGGACTCCTGGCAGGACTTATCGCGATGCTGCTTACCATCAAGACATCGTATATAGTATTTACGGTTGTTGCAGCCGTGGGATTCATCGCAACGCTGTTAACAAAGAATCCTGTTTTTCTTCTGACAGCATTTGCCTTCACAGGAATAGGAAGAGGTGTCGTAAACAACTATAACAACCTTACGGTCAGCACGATCGGAGAAGGAAAATCAGCGCCGAACAATATGCTTCACAGCTGCTTTTCAATAGGAGCACTGCTCTCTCCGTTCATCGTCCTTGCATGTACGAAGAATTCGGCGGCAGGATGGAAGATCGCAATCGGAGTTGTAATCGTATTGCTGGTCGTATCACTGGTTATGTCATTCCCGATGGACCTGGGCCGTATCGAATATGATAAGGGAGCCCGGAAGGCGGACCGTTCATTCAGGTTCCTTAAGGACAGGAAATTCATGCTGCCGACGCTTTGCATGTTTTTCTATCAGTGCGTGGAGGCAACGCTCATGGGCTGGCTGGTTTCCTACTTTATCGAGGGCGGCTATATCTCAGAGGGATTCTCGCAGACGCTGAATTCAATACTCTGGATCGCGATACTTGTCGGAAGACTTACCTGCGTTGCAATTGCAAACAAGATTCATTCTCCGCAGATGGTTAAGTATATGAGTATAGGAATGCTTGTATTTACAATAGTTATGCTCTTTGCGAATTCATTTGCGCTGGCAATGATTTCAATTGTCGGCCTCGGAATATTTGCTTCGGGAATGTTCGGAACCATCATGGCATGTGCGGGAGATATCTTCCCGGAGTATACATTTTCCATGAGCATGTTCATCGCGATAGCGGGAGCCGGAGCATCGCTGTGGCCGGCTGTGATCGGTCTTATTGCCGGTGCGGCAGGAATGAAGATGGGAATGAATTCGGTTCTGATTCCGGCAGTACTGTTAGTTATCGCCGCATTTATAAACTGCAGATTCTTCACGAAAAAGCACCAGTGAGAACAAGCATAAAAAGGAGAAAAAATCAAGGATAAAATTATCGCTTATAATGGGGCGGGAAGCCTTATGACACCTACATGTAGTGGGTTTACCTGTCCCTTGAAATCATGTTATAATTTGACTATCTGATGAAAGAAGGCTGACGGTGTATCGTCTCCTTTTTTTCGTCTATTCTGAAATTTCTTTAAGTGAAGAAAGGGCAGAAAATGCAGGAAGTTATTATACGAGATGAGTTTATCAAGCTGCAGCAGGCACTGCAGCTGTGTGGGGCGTGCGGTTCGGGAGTCGAAGCAAAGTACGAGATCCTTGAGGGAAATGTGACAGTGAACGGCGAACCGGAACAGCGCAGAGGAAAGAAAATGAGGGACGGAGACATCTTCGTCTTTAACAGTCAGGAATACAAAATCGTTGCACGGTAGGAGAAACGGAATGAGCAGAATTATTGCTATTGCAAATCAGAAGGGCGGAGTCGGAAAGACGACAACGTCTATTAACCTTGCGGCTGCGTTTGCAGAGGCGGGACAGCGCGTACTGGCGATTGACTTCGATCCTCAGGGGAATCTGAGCAGCGGCCTGGGTGTCGGAAGAAATGATTTCGAAACAGGCGTATATGAGCTCCTTATGGGAGAGGCTGATTTTGACAATGTAGTAGTCAGAACTTCGGTTGACAATCTTCTGCTTCTTCCGAGCGATATGAATCTGTCGGGAGCAGAGATAGAGCTTCTGGATGCAGAGCAGAGAGAACAGACCTTGAAAAATTGTATTGCAGCAGTGAAGGATGATTTTGATTTTATCATCATTGACTGTCCTCCTTCGCTGAGTCTGCTTACCATAAATGCGCTCACGGCAGCCGATTCGGTACTTGTTCCGATACAGTGCGAATACTACGCACTTGAGGGTCTGAGCCAGGTTCTGAACACAATTGATCTTGTCCGTAAAAGACTGAATGAAAATCTGAAGTTAGAGGGCGTTGTGTTTACCATGTATGATGCCCGGATTAATCTGAGTCAGCAGGTTATCGACAGCGTAAAAGCCGCGTTACATGAAAGAATTTACAATACCGTTATACCGAGAAATGTCAGGCTTGCGGAAGCACCGTCGCACGGAATGCCGGTAATACAATATGATCCGTATTCAAAGGGTGCAGACAGTTACAGAAAACTTGCAGCGGAAGTTCTGTCAGACGAAGTATAGATGAGAGGTAGGATTTAGTTATGGCGGCAGTTAAGAAAGGTCTGGGAAAAGGCCTTGAAGCATTATTCGGGGAAGAGTCATCAACACCGGCACAGAGCAAGTATACATCTGCGCCTGACCGCAAGGCACTGGCATCGGGCGAAGTTAAGATAAAGATAACATCCATTGTTCCCAATTCAAATCAGCCGAGAAAGGTTTTTGAAAAAGAGGCATTGGATGAACTGACAGAATCCATCAGACAATACGGTGTTCTCACACCGCTTATCGTAAAAAGAGTCGGTGAGAATTATGAAATAATAGCCGGAGAGAGAAGATGGAGAGCATCGCAGGCGGCAGGACTGAAAGAAGTTCCGGTGGTTGTAAGGGATTACGACGACCAGAGCACCGCCGAGATCGCACTTATCGAGAATCTTCAGCGGGAGGACCTGAATCCCATCGAGGAAGCACAGGCATATCATGAATTGATGGAGACATATCATCTTAATCAGGAGGAAATCGCTCGAAAGGTTTCCAAGAACCGCTCCACCATAACAAATGCACTGCGTCTTCTTAAGCTGAACAAAGATGTTCAGCAGATGCTTTCCGACGGACTGATCTCCGGAGGACATGCGAGGGCGATACTCGGTCTTGAAGATGAGCGTCAGCAGAAACAGCTGGCAGAGGAAACCGTACAGGGAAGACTCAGCGTCAGGGAAGTCGAGAAGAAAGTCAAGGCCCTGACACGCAAAAAGAAAGAAACACCCCAGAAGCAGACACCCGAAAAGGATTACAGCATTTTCTATAAAGAGTATGAAGAGAAGATGCAGGATATCCTTGGGACAAGAGTACACATCAACAGGAAAGACAATACCAAAGGACGTATTGAAATAGATTATTATTCACAGGCGGAACTTGAAAGAATTATGGATCTGTTCCGCACGATCAAGGAGTAAGTAAATGGGAATTGAACAATATCTGCTTATAGGTCTTTGTGTTCTTGTTCTGATTCTTATAGGTCTGGTTGCAGGTCTTTATATCAAATACAAGAGAATCGACAGGGCATACGGTCACTTCATGAAGGGCAGAAACGGAGTTAATCTTGAAGATATCATAATGGATATCGAAGAGGATGTCCGTAAGCTTGAAAATGAGGACGAACAGAACAAGGAAGCGATAAGACTGCTTAATAAGATGCTCAGGGCATCTTTCCAGAAGTTCGGAATCATTCACTACAATGCATTCAAAGGCATGGGAGGAAATCTCAGTTTTGCCGTAGCTGTTCTTGATTACACCAATTCGGGATTCATTCTCAATTCGGTTCACTCAAGGGAAGGCTGCTATGTTTATATTAAAGCTGTTGACTGCGGGAAAACCGATATCCTGCTCGGAGCAGAAGAACAGCAGTCACTTGAAATGGCACTCGGATATACAGAGAGGGAACAGTAATGAAAAAGGAAAAGAGCGCATCAGGGATCATGGGAAAATATCTCAGATGGCCGATACTTTTTGTAATACTTATGATTGCCGCAACAGTGGGCATCTGGTTCTTGACAAAGGATGAAAAACTCACTTTGTTCATGGGTGCGGTCACATTGCTTGGAATTATCGCGGCAGTGATAGTGTATCTGTATTACAGACATTCAATCACGAAATCATTGGTAAGCTTTGCAATCAATGCGGAAGAGGAACAGGGGAAACTGATACAGGATCTTGATATTCCGTACGCAATTGCCGATGAACAGGGTCAGTTTGCATGGCATAACCGTGCATTTAACGCAATTGTTTCAGGAGATAAGGCGGCAAGAAAAGACATAGAGGCAATGTTTCCGGAAATTGACGAGGAGACATTGTCGGCGATCAGCGGGTCGAAGGAATTTAACGGCGCATTCCGTGACAGGAAGTACAAGGTTGTGATTCGTGAGACGGAACTGGACGGAAGCCGGGCATTTGCCGTATATCTGTATGACGAGACGGAACTGAATAATGTCTATACAAGATATGATAACGATACCCAGATAGTCGGTCTGATATACCTGGACAACTATGATGAAGTTGCCAAAAGCATGGAAGAGGTTAAGCGTTCTCTTCTGGTTGCGCTGGTAGACAGAACGGTAAGCAAGTATATTTCCGACATTGACGGAATAGTAAAGAAGCTTGAAAAGGATAAATATCTTTTTGTTATAAAGAAGATGTATCTGACCCAGCTCGAGACGGAAAGATTTTCAATTCTTGAAGAAGTCAAGAAGGTTAACATCGGAAACGAAATAAATGTTACCGTCTCCATAGGAATCGGATACAGCACGGACAGCTTCGCCGAGAATTTTGAAAATGCGAAAACGGCCATAGAGATGGCGCTTGCGCGCGGCGGAGACCAGGCTGTTGTTAAGGAAGGAAAGGCCGTCCGCTACTACGGAGGAAAGTCGCAGTCCATTGAAAAATCAACCAGAGTCAAGGCACGTGTCAAGGCCGGAGCATTCAGGGAGATTCTTTCCGAGAACGAGAGAGTTCTTGTTATGGGACATAAACTTATGGATATCGACTGCCTCGGTGCTGCAATCGGAATCTGGAAGGTTGCGGGAGTGCTGGGAAAACCGGCGCACATCGTTATCGGAGAAACTTCGGGATCCGTAAGACAGATGATAGAGCGTTTTCATACCAGCGAATATCCTGAGGACATGTTTGTTACCAATGCACAGGCTATGGATCTTGCGGATGAGAACACCGTACTGGCAATTGTCGATGTAAACAGACCGTCACTGACAGAGGCTCCGGAGCTGCTTGATGTTGCGGAAACGATAGTTGTATTCGATCATCACAGACAGGGAACGGAGAGCATAGAACAGGCAACGCTGTCGTATATCGAGCCGTATGCTTCGAGCGCATGCGAGATGATCGCTGAGATCGTGCAGTATATAGACGACGATATCAAACTGAGAAGCTCCGAAGCAGATGCGATGTTTGCCGGAATAGCCGTTGATACATACAACTTTACAAATCAGGCCGGAGTAAGGACGTTTGAGGCAGCAGCATATCTCAGAAAGAATGGTGCGGACGTAACAAGGGTAAGAAAGCTGTTCAGAGACAGCCTTGAAGACTACAGGGCCAAGGCAGAGGCAATACATATGTCCGAAGTATTCAAAAATGCATTTGCAATATCCGAATGCAACGGCGAAGGGCTCGAGAGTCCTACCATAATCGGGGCGCAGGCGGCAAACGAACTTCTTGATATAGAAGGCGTAAAGGCAAGCTTCGTATTTACGAATTTCCGTGATCAGATTTATATAAGCGCACGGTCGATTGATGAAGTAAACGTTCAGATAATAACGGAGAGAATGGGCGGAGGCGGACACCGCAGCATAGCGGGAACGCAGCTCAAGGGAGTCAGCGTGAACGAAGGAATAAAGGAACTGAAGGATCTGCTGACGGATATGATACAGAAAGGGGAACTGGACCAATGAAAGTAGTACTCTTACAGGATGTTAAGGCCCTGGGAAAGAAAGGAGACGTAGCCGAGGTAAGTGAGGGATATGCAAGAAACTTCCTTCTTGCCAAGAAGTATGCGGTTGAAGCTACGCCGGCAAATCTCAACACATTAAAACTGCAGAAGGCAAATGCTGACAGAATCGCTGCGGAACAGCTGGCAGAGGCAAAGGCGGCTGCAGAGCAGCTTGCAAAAGCATCGGTAACGGTTGCAATAAAGGCAGGAGAGAACGGCAAGACCTTCGGATCTGTTTCATCAAAGGAGATAGCACAGGCTCTTGCCGGACAGGGTATAGAGATAGACAGGAAGAAAATAGTTCTTCCGGATCCGATAAAAGAATTCGGAGAATATGATGTAAAGGTTAAACTCCACAAAGATGTTGCAGCATCGGTAAAGGTAAAAGTTGTAGAAGAATAATGGATGAAGCGTTAATAAAAAGAGTACTTCCGCACAGCATAGAAGCAGAACAGAGCGTTATCGGATCCATGCTTATGGACAAAGATGCGATTCCTGCTGCTGTTGATATACTGAACAAGGAAGATTTCTATTCGACACAATACGGGATAATGTACGAGTGTATGGTGGAGCTCTATAATGAAGCAAAACCCATAGACCTGGTTACGGTACAGAACCGTCTGAGAGAAAAAGACGTCCCGCCGGAGGTTGCCAGTCTGGAAGCGGTCAAGGACATCATCAACACGGTACCCACTTCCGCAAACATTAAAACGTATGCAGGGATAGTTCACGACAAGGCAGTCATGAGGCGGCTTATCAGAACGAGTGAAGATATCGCAAACACCTGCTATGCGGGTAAAGAGCCGCTGGATGTGATCCTTGAGGATACGGAGAAAAATATTTTTCATGTTATCCAGCAGAAGAATCACGGCGAACTGGTTCCGATCGGTGTGGTTGCGGAAACCGTTCTGAGCAAGATAGAAAAGGCAAGCAAGACAAAAGAAAAGATCACGGGTATTTCCACGGGATTCAGCGATCTTGATTATATGACGAGCGGATTCCAGCCTTCGGATCTGGTTCTTATAGCGGCGCGTCCTTCAATGGGAAAGACCGCGCTGGTACTCAATATCGTGAGACATGTTGCCATGAAGAAGAAAAGACCCTGCATGGTCTTCTCTCTTGAGATGAGCAAAGAGCAGCTTGTTAACCGTGTGCTCAGCATGGAATCGGATATTAACTCCCAGAAGCTAAGGACCGGAGAACTGGGAGATGCGGACTGGGAACAGCTTGTTCAGGCCGTCATGGAGGTCAGCAGATCACCGCTGGTAATTGACGATACTCCGGGAATTACGGTTACGGAACTGAGAAGTAAATGCAGAAAGGTGAAATTAGAAAAAGGCCTGGATCTGATAGTAATCGATTATCTCCAGCTGATGAGCGGAAGCAGCAAGCGAAGCGAAAACCGTCAGCAGGAAGTGTCGGAGATATCAAGAAATCTCAAGGCTATTGCCAGAGAGATGGAGTGCCCTGTAATCGCACTGTCACAGCTTTCCCGTGCACCGGATCAGAGACCGGATCACAGACCGCAGCTTTCGGATCTGAGAGAATCGGGAGCCATAGAGCAGGATGCCGATATTGTAATGTTCATATACAGAGACGAAAGATACAATCCGGATACGGAGCATCCGGGAGAGGCAGAGCTTATAGTGGCCAAGCAGCGTAACGGCCCTACCGGAACGGTAAACCTGGTGTGGAAGGAAGAAACAACAAAATTCGTCAGTATGGCGAAGAACAGATAAATCAAAAAGATACCGGACGATTTTGTCCGGTATCTTTTCTGTAATAAAACTATCTTTATTATTCTGCTTTAATAGCACCTGTCGGGCAAGCTCCCTCACATGCGCCGCAATCGATACAAGCTGATGCATCAACAACATGCTTGCCGTCGCCTTCTGAGATAGCTCCTACAGGACAAGCTCCTGCACATGCGCCACAATTAACGCAACCGTCAGTTACAACATGAGCCATGGTATTTCCTCCTTGTAAATTGTTCGAACTTTTACAGACACTATTTTACCCTATCCGGGTGGAAAATACAATATCCGTCAACTCTTAAGGTTTTGTGAACAGATCCCACGTTTCGGGGGACTCCATTCCTAACTTCCATCCCGCCATCCCGGCAAGGCCTGATCTGCGGCACAGGTCAATCTTTGCGCTCAGAGAATCTCTGTCTTCCATCCAGATATACTGTTCTTCGTTGTTTCCGCGATTCTGCCCTAATTCTTCATCCCAGCTGAGTTCGATATCATTGTCATTGACCCAGTTCTGTGCGGTTTCAAGTCCGACGGCCTGAGAAGTAACTTTTCCGTCTTTTAATATCCATATGCGGGTATAGAACGGGATTCCGTTGATCAGCTGCCCGGCGGGAACCTGACTGAGACAGTTCTGTATACCTTCGTTGACGAACGGAAGAGACGCTACGCTTCCTGCATCTCCGCCGGAATAATGCTCGTCATAGCCCATATTGATGACATAGTCGGCACATTCCGCCTGTGCGTCACGGCCGTAGAAGGCATTGAAGGACTGCATATTGGGATTGTCGACAGAAAGGACAAGTCCCTCTTTTCTGCAGCTTACGGAGAGCTCTCTGATAAATTCCACGAAGTGCGCGCCGCATTTTTCTTCAAGATTCTCAAAGTCCACGTTGATTCCGTCAAAATCATATTCCGAAGCATAATTTATGAGCTGATTTATTATACTCTGACGGGTATTCCAGGAAGACAGTATTTCTGTAGAGTTTATATTGGTACTGAAATTATCTATAAGAGCCCACACCTGAAGTCCTTTGTCGTGAGCCAGCGTCACGTAGTCATGACTTGGTATGGCTTTCAGTCCGCCGCTGTTGTCTACGATAGAAAACCATGTGGGAGAGATAACATTTATTCCGGAGGTCCGCTCAAGCAGATCAGGAAGATTATTGTTGGAGAGCGTGTTATCAAGCTGGTTCCACACCATAATCACTTCCTCTTCCATAAGAATGTGAGAGTAAAGAGGAGTGCTGTATGAGATAACCGGTTCATTGGAGCGGTAGTTGTCCAGATATTTTGTTTCCATGTATCCCGGGAATCCGGATTCTGTCAGAATTCTTGTCCACCCGTCGGATCCCTGACTGATAATGCGTACGCGGTCACCTTCGGAAAGCGGGATTATGACACGCTGAAGAGATGATTCTCCGGTGCGAAGCCTGGTATCTTTTGTCACTTCGGCGGTATCATAGGCATCTTTGCTGTCGTTTATGTACACGCGGTGCGCTTCTTCGCCGGTAAATTCGGAATAGTAAATGCTGCTTTTAGAGGCAACAAAATTCATGGAAAGAAGGATGTCTCCTTTTTCGGATACGAAACGCGGCGAAGAACTGTTTTCTTCGTCAGCGAGGCGGAAGATCTCGATATCTTCGGGCAGAGTATAGATGATAGAGTTTATGCTTTCATCCCAGTAGAATTTGTCATTGATATAATCACGAACCCAGCCGAGTGGAAGATAGACCCGGCCGTCTTTAACGATACCCTTACTGCTTTGCAGGGAAAAATCATATATAATTGCCGCTTCGTTTCCGTTCACATCAAAAAGTTCAGACTGTGGAATTACTTCTTCGTTGGTTTTAACACCTCTTTTGCGTTCATACGAAAAAAAGCCTACCAAACATGCCGCAATAAGAAGTAAGATTATTATTATCAAAAAAATTTTTTTCTTCATACAGAAAGGGCCTCCTGACAAGGTCCTTTACAGTATAAAGCAAAATATAGATTTGTTAAAGTACCTCTTAGTTCTTTAACGGTCTCCGCTCCTCCTTTCCTGTTTTTATTTTTTCCGTAAGGTAATATGTTTCATATCGTCAGGAATGCGACATATTATATACGGCTGTTGAAAACCGGCTGCTGCTTCGTCTGCTTTGTATGCCGTAAAATGCTCGGAACCAGCCTAAGGGTTGTGACCGGCTTTTAACAAGATTTACGGAAGGTCCGGCTCAGCAGTTGTATCGGGAATCTGCTGTTATATTATGAGGATTAAAGAAAAGTCCTCGGGGGATGGATTGCCGTTGCCGGAGATTTCCGTATGCTCCGTAATCATAGTAACCGGCTGCAGAAAAACCATGTAAATCGAACTGCTGTTTCGTACGGCGCGCCGTACGCAGGGCATTTACATCGGGTAGTGTTGATTATTCCGGAAGATAGGAGTATATTATTAGTAGATTATCGGAAAGGAGGAGAGCACCGTGAAAATAGAAAAAGTAAATGACAGACAGATAAAGTGCACTCTGACAAGCGATGATCTGAGCGTAAGGAACCTGAATGTAAGAGAACTGGCATACGGAACGGAAAAAGTCAGAAATCTTTTTTCGGAAATGATGGAAAGAGCGTTCAGTGAGGTGGGCTTTGATTCGGAAGGAATTCCGCTCATGATAGAAGCAATTCCGTGCAGAGACGAGGGAATCATCCTGCTGATAACGAAGGTGGAAGATCCTGAAGAAGTGGATGCAAGGTTTGCCCGTTTTTCACCGGAACCGGAAGAGACCAGAAATCCTGTGGAAATGCTGGCGTCCATGGTAACAAGCGGGGTGCCCGGAATTCAGAATCCGCTGGCTCCGACACCGAAACTGGTGCCCGAGGGGGCTGCCGGGATACAGAGAGCCTTTGTGTTTGCCAATTTGGATACGGCCATTGAGGCGGCAAAGGCATTGGACGGAATTTTTGAGGGAGAAAACCGCTTATACAAAAATTCGCAGAACGGAGAGTATTATCTATATATCAAAGACGCAGGAAATGATGAGGCACTTTATGCAAGCACCTGCAATGTACTTTCTGAATATGCGAAGGTTTCTCTTCACAACAGTCAGGGAATCAGCTACATGGAAGAGCATTATGAACTGATAATAAAAAAAGACGCGCTTCGTGCGCTGGCTCAGATTTAAATTAAGACGAGGCAGTGGATGTATCCACTGCCTCGCAGATTATTTAATTATCTCGTTGATTTTTGATACAAGAGCATCGCAGTCGATGCCGTGTACTGCACATGCCTGCTCAAGTGTTTCCATCTGTGATGCAGGGCATCCGAGACAATGCATTCCCGCACCCATAAGAACAGGAGCTATCCCTTCGTTAACCTGAAGAAGCTCACCGATTTTCATATTCTTATCTATAGCCATGATAAATCCTCCTCTACATCTAACATTTCAATGTTATTACATTTTAGCGTGGACAAAGCAAATTTGCAAGATTATAATGTTATAAGAAGCGTAACCGATCAGCGCAACAACGTGAAGACAAAAAGCAAATTTATTTGGTTTTTGTCTTTGCGATGGTGTGCGATGGGCAGACGCAGAGACAAGCGAACGTTGAGGCGGAGCCGAAACGAGAGCCGGGTCTGCAGGTGCTGATCGGTGAAGCTGTTTTTGCGGAGCCGACAGGTGCTGATCGGTGAAGCGTATTTTTGCGGAACCGACAGGTGCTGATCGGTGAAGCGATTGAGCAATTAACCCGGCGAAAACCGGCATATTATTATAATCATGGAGGATGAACATGAAAACTAAGGCGGTAAGAATTTACGGAGTTGAAGACCTGAGACTTGAGGAGTTTGAACTTCCGGCAATGAAGGATGACGAGATTCTTGCAAAGGTTATATCTGACAGCGTATGTATGTCAACATATAAGCTTGCAGAGCAGGGTGCAAATCATAAGAGAGCACCGAAGGATATTGACAAGAACCCGACTATCGTAGGACATGAGTTCTGCGGAGAGATCGTTGAGGTAGGAGCAAAGTGGGCAGATAAATACAAACCGGGTGACAGATTTGTTATCCAGCCCGCAATCAATCTTCCCGAGAACGTATATGCAGCACCGGGATATTCATTCCGGTATTTCGGAGGAGATTCACAGTATATAATAATCCCGAATGCATTCATGGAGAGGGGCTGCGTTCTTCCGTATGCAGGAGCAGCATTCTACCTTGGTTCCGTTGCAGAGCCTATCAGCTGCATCCTGGGCGGAGCACATGTAAACTATCATACAACAGCAGGAAGCTATGTTCATGACATGGGAATCAAAGAAGGCGGAAAGATGGCTCTTCTTGCAGGCGTTGGAGCTATGGGACTCGGAACTATCGATTACTCTATCCACGGACCGCGCCGCCCATCCCTTCTTGTGGTAACAGATATTGATCAGGCAAGACTTGACCGTGCAGCAGCTCTTTATACAGTAGATGATGCAGCAGCACACGGTGTAAAGCTTGTATACGTAAACACAGGCAATGTTGAAGATGTACCGGCGCTCCTTAAGAGCTACACAGACGGCACAGGATACGACGATGTATATGTATATGCTCCTGTTGCAGCAGTTATCGAGCAGGGAAGTGCAATCCTCGGTTATGACGGATGCATGAACTTCTTCGCAGGCCCGACAAATCCGGAGCTTTCTGCAAAATTCAACTTCTATAATGTTCATTACAATGCAACACATATCGCAGGAAACTCAGGCGGAAATACACAGGACCTTATCGAGGCAGTTGCCCTTATTTCCGACGGAACAATCAATCCTTCAGCTATGATCACACATGTAGGAGGACTTGACTGCGCAATCGAGACAACACTTAATCTTCCGAACATCAAGGGCGGAAAGAAGCTTATATATACACATATCTCAATGCCGCTTACAGCCATTGCAGATATGAAGGATTCTTCTGATCCTGTTCTTAAGCACTGTGGAGAGCTCTGCGAAAAGACAAACGGACTCTGGAATCCGGAAGCTGAGAAGTACCTTCTTGCAAACGCAAAGGAAATTTGATGGAAATAAAAGATTACAGAGATAAGATCGACAATATCGACAAAAACATCGGGGCGCTCCTTAACGAGCGCCTTAATGTGTGCAGGGAAATCGGAAAACTGAAAAAAGACCGGAACATTCCCGTAACAGATGAAGAAAGAGAAAAAACAGTCATCGGCAGAGTCTGTGAGTCCGGTGACTGCAGAGAAAACAGGGAAGCGATCAGAAACATATATAAAGCAATTTTCGACGAAACGAAAAAGATTCAGCAGAAGGAGAATTGATGAAGATAGCAACGGGAAAAATTGCCGCAGTCGGTATGCTTTGCGCGCTTGCGTTCGTGGTAACGGCGCTGATACATATAAAACTCATTCCGGCAGCCGGTTTTCTTACGTATGACCCCAAAGATGTAATTATCGCAATAGGAGGATTCCTGTTCGGGCCGGTATACGTCCTGATAATATCTCTCATAGTATCTTTTTTAGAGATGATCACGATAAGCGAAAGCGGAATCATAGGACTCGTGATGCAGGTAATCGCAACGTGCGCATTTGCGATGCCGGCAGCCATCTTATATAAGAAAAACCGCACAAGAAAAGAGGCGGCCATCGGACTGGCATTGGGAATAGTAATCATGACGGCAGTCATGGTCATCTGGAACTATATCCTGACACCGGTATACATGGGAACATCAAGAAGCGATGTAGCGACCATGCTTGTGCCGATTATCATTCCGTTCAATGCGATAAAGGGATTGCTGAATGCAGCACTTACATTCCTTATCTATAAACCGGTAGTCACAGCACTCAGAAAGCTGGGTGTAGTTAAAGAAAGAGAGTAAAATGCTGTCGTAAGGCGGCGGGAAAGGAAGGAAGAGTATGGCAAGAAATCTGACATTGCTCACGGACCTGTATGAACTTACCATGATGCAGGGCTACTTCTTTGAAAAAGACAGAAACGAAACAGTAATCTTTGATGCCTTTTACAGAAAGAACCCCAATGACAACGGCTTTGCCGTATGTGCCGGACTGGAGCAGGTCATCGATCTCATCAAGAATCTTCATTTTGAAGAAGACGATATAGAGTATCTGCGCTCAACGGGAATATTCAGAGAAGAATTTCTTGCATATCTCAGAGATTTCAGATTCACAGGAGATGTCTATGCAATTCCGGAAGGAACATATATGTTCCCGCGTGAGCCGATTGTAAAAGTAATCGCGCCGATCATGCAGGCTCAGCTCGTTGAGACAGCATTGCTTAACATCATAAACCATCAGTCACTCATTGCAACAAAGGCATTCCGTATCGTGTATGCGGCACAGGGCGACGGAGTCATGGAATTCGGACTCAGACGCGCTCAGGGACCGGACGCCGGTATATACGGCGCACGCGCAGCCATGATTGCAGGATGCGTAGGCACATCGAATGTACTTACAGGCAAAATGTTCGGCGTACCCGTTATGGGAACACATGCACATTCCTGGATCATGAGCTTCCCCGACGAGCTGACTGCATTTATCACATACGCAAGACTTTATCCAAACGCATGCACACTGTTAGTAGACACATACGATACACTGCGCAGCGGCGTACCGAATGCAATCAAGGCATTTGACAGGATGAAAGAAGAAGGTATCAAACTCGGAAGTTACGGAATAAGACTTGATTCCGGTGACCTTGCATACCTTTCGAAGAAAGCAAGGAAAATGCTGGATGCAGCCGGATATTATGATGCAAAGATCTGCGCTTCCAACGATTTGGATGAATACCTGATTTCCTCGCTGAAGGAACAGGGCGCAGCAATTAATTCATGGGGCGTAGGAACGAATCTGATCACTTCCAAAGATTGTCCTTCATTCGGCGGAGTATATAAACTTGCAGCGATCAAAGACAAGGATACAGGAGAATTTCTTCCGAAGATCAAGCTCTCGGAAAATGCCGAAAAGATTACAAATCCGGGCAACAAGACAATTTACCGTTTCTACAGAAACGATGACAATAAAATCATCGCGGATCTTATCTGCTTTGCAGATGAAAAGATTGACTGCAAGGAAGACTATGTGCTGTTTGATCCGACAGAAACATGGAAAAAAACAAGGCTTAAAGGCGGAACATATCATGTAAGAGAGATGATGATCCAGGTATTCAAACAAGGAGAATGCATCTATACGTCACCGTCCGTTCCGGAACTTCAGAAAACATTCAAAGCTGAGATGGAAACCCTGTACGAAGAGACCAAGAGACTTACAAATCCTCATAAAGTACATGTGGATCTTTCAAAGAAACTCTGGGATACAAAGCACAGATTGCTTGATGAATACCACGGAGAATAAAGAATGAGCCAGAACACTTTGATAAACATAGGAAAAACAATTATTATCGTTGCGCTTGCCACGGTGTTCATACTGCTGATCAACAAGCTGGGAAAGAAAAAAGTGCTGGCAAGCGATAAATATTCCAGTAAAAACGGAACCAAAGATCCGGTGCCGTTTATCGTTATTCAGATAGTGAGCGTGCTGCTTGCAATACTTGCGGGAATAGGAATTCTGGATGCGTGGGGATTCAATGTTACCCAGCTGTTTGCAGGACTGGGAATAGCCAGTGCCATCATAGGTCTTGCACTTCAGGATACGATCAAGGACATCATCATGGGAAGTCATCTTTATCATGACAGATACTTTACCACAGGAGATTATATCGAGTATGAAGGAAATGTGGCCAAGGTCGAGACGTTCTCGTTAAGAACGACAAGATTAAGACTGATTGATAATTCGATAATCTCGGTATCAAACAGAAATCTGACGACTATAAAGATGGCAGGCGAGTATTTCTCATATGAGATACCGGTAAGCTATGAAGAGGATCGCGATAAAACAAACAAGGTGCTGACAGAGATAACAGAAGATATTGCCCGGCTTCCGGAGATGAAAGCGGCGTTTTTCAAAGGAGTCAAGGCATTTGAGGATTCGGCCATCGTATACGTAATAGTGGGACAGACCGAGCCGCAGAACATCAAAGCCCTGCAGTTTGAAGGATATAATCTGATACTCAGGAAACTCACGGAGGCGGGATTCGAGATTCCGTTCAGACAGCTGGATATCCATATGGATACAAAAGGATAATATTTCAGACAGTTTTTGAAAAGAGGTTGTTTATGAATCAGGAAAAGAAGAGGACAATAATTCTCAGCAGTATTCTCATCGTAATTATTATAGCAGCGCAGGTCATGATTTTCCTGACCCCCGAAGCAGATGTTTTTCTGAAGACGGCAGCGGCAGTCGCAACCGTCGCACTCATTTCCGCACTGGTGTATTCCATGACCGGATTCGGTAAAAGAAGTGCGAAGTTCTTTGCAATATACATGGTTATGTGTGCGCTTTCGGAGCTCGTTGAACTTATCAGACTGATTATGGATGCGGTAAACACGATATCCGTTCAGCCCGTGCTGATGATTTTTACTGCCGCAGAGATAATTGCACTGCTGATTCTGGCATTTATGAAGGATGTCGGAAAGAAGGTATCATTTATCATTGTTACCGTAATAGCGATTTTCAATCTTCTTGCCGCCATAGTTGCGATATGGACGACAGCATCTTCGGGAGCACTCATAGGAATCCCGGTAGAGGTGATACGCTGCGGACAGAAAATACTGCTTGCTGCAGTTTCATATCTTCTTGTTCAGTATAAATACGCAGACAAAGAGGCACGGGGAAGCAAATAATATAAGGGTTTTTAT
>JAGHSD010000089.1 GCA_018066045.1 Candidatus Darwinimomas equi
GTCGTGTGACTATACGATTGCGATAATCATCGGAACAAGTTTGCAGATAATAAGTATTATCGCAAACAGTATTGCCTTTCAAATTATTTATAAGGAGCTATTATAATTATAACACAAAACGGCTTTCGTGGTTTGTTTTCTGCTTTCGCCAAGAGGGCGGGTGTGGTATTATATAGAGAATAATAATATCAGTTTTGTTTTTTGTTTTACAGGAGGGAATTATGCCCGGATCCAAATCAGCGAAAATGAGGATGAATGCGGAGGTTGACAAGGCGCTTTCCAACAACGATACGTTCCTTGCAAATGAAATCACTGCCAATGTTATGGTCGGCACTACGATGATGATCATATTCGGTGTCATGATACTGTGTCTATTCTTAATGAACTCGGAGTATTCACGGCTGACAAGATTATCATGCGACGCGCGGTGCTTGCCGCAGCTATCGTAGAAGTTCCTATAACGATTCTCAATACGATTTACGTAGGAGCAAAGTCATGGCTCAAGATCCCGATTATGATTGACCTTGTTCTGGTGTGCGGAATTCTTGCGGCTACCCTGGGACACAATGTTACTCTGGTAATGGTCTTCCCTATCGTGGTCAGCACGAGATATTTTGATCAGAAGTATACGAGAAATGTTGCTCTGTTCTCTGCTGTCGTCTTTGGAATTGCCACTTTGTTCTGCGGATTCTTCGGAATCATGAACCTGAACATGATTCATTTCCAGAACGGCATCGAGCTTTCGATACCTGCCGGCGGATCTCTGAGGGACGCTATCATTTCACAGGGATATGATGTTCCGGGATATATCAAGAGTCTTTTCTTAAATGAATTCATCCCGCGCTGCGCTATCTTCCTTGCGCTGTCTGTCAGCTGCCGTTATGTTGCGGAGCGAGGCAAGAACATGATCGACACTCAGGCTGAAACTACAAAGAAGGCTTCACGTATCGAGACTGAGCTCGACCTTGCAACAAAGATTCAGACCAGCATGCTTCCTTGTATCCTTCCGGCATTCCCGGATCATGAGAATATCGAGCTGCGAGCTGTTTATCATCCGGCCAAGGAAGTCGGCGGTGATTTCTATGATTATTTCGTAATCGACAAGACTCATGTGGGTCTGGTTATCGCAGACGTTTCCGGAAAGGGAGTCGGAGCTGCACTGTTCATGACTATTTCAAAGACGGTTCTTAAGAACCAGCTTCAGCTTGGTATCTCCCCCGAAGAGGCGCTGAAAAATGCCAACAGACAGCTGTGTGAGAACAATGATGCGGGACTTTTCGTTACATGCTGGGCAGGTGTATATGAGACCGATACAGGTATGCTGACATTTGTAAATGCGGGTCACAATCCGCCTGTCATCATCAGAAAGGGTCAGAAGCCTGAGTTCATCAAGCAGAGAAGCGGTTTCGTCCTTGCGGGAATTGAGGGCTACAATTACAAGCAGGAGCAGCTTCAGCTTTCTGTCGGTGATGAGATGTTCTTCTATACCGACGGCGTAACCGAAGCTACAAGCGCAAGCAAGGAGCTCTACGGTGACAACAGACTGCTGCTTTGTTTGGGATCATGTCAGGATAAGGCGATTGTAGATCAGCTTAGTATTCTTAAGGAAGATATTGATGCCTTCGCCAGCGAAGTGGATCAGTTTGATGATATTACGATTATGGCAATGAAGATAATGGCTTGATGCAAAACACATAATCTTAAAAAAGCATGACGTATTAAAACAGGAAGCCCTGACGGCTTCCTGTTATTCTTTATTGTCCATGTCAAGGATCTGACGGAACTGTGTCTCGTACAGTTCTTTGTATATTCCGTTCTTATCAAGAAGCTCGTCGTGAGTTCCCTGTTCTGCAATCACTCCATCCTTTACTACAAGTATGCAGTCTGCTTTGAGGATCGTTGTAAGTCTGTGTGCGATTACGATGGTCGTGCGGTCCTGCATCATAGTCTCAAGAGCATCCTGAATTGAACTTTCAGAAATGGAATCGAGGGCACTGGTTGCTTCATCCATAATAAGAATCTTGGGATCCTTGAGTATGGTTCGTGCGATTGAAAGTCGTTGCTTCTCTCCTCCGGAAAGCTTGAGTCCGCGGTTTCCTACTTCGGTATCATAACCGTCAGGCTGACTGATAATGAAGTCATGAATGTTGGCAGTCTTACATGCTTTCTCTATATCTTCCTGCGTCGCATTTTCATTGGCATACTGCAGGTTCTCGCGAATCGTTCCGTTGAAAAGATATGAATCCTGAGTCACCACTCCGATGTTCTTTCGAAGGTATGTGAGGTCAAATCTTCTAACGTCAATGCTGTTGATCTGCACACTTCCTCTGTCGACGTCATACAGTCTCGGGATGAGGTTTACTATAGTGGATTTGCCGCTTCCGCTTGGACCGACTATCGCAAACATCTGTCCTCCCGGCACGCGGAATTCTATGTCTTTAAGAATCTGCTTCTCCGGTGTGTAGCTGAATGCAACATGATGGAAGTAGATGTCCTTGTTGTCCATGTCAGGCTTTACACCGAGGTGCGGAGACTTGATTGCAACGTTCTTATCAAAGTATGCAAAGATTCTTTCGAACAATGCGAGTGAGCGTGTGAAGTCGATGCCGACATCCATAAGACTTTCTACCGGACGATAGAGTCTGTTAACGAGTGCGACGGTTGCTGTAATTGTGCCGACTGTAAGCGACGGCTGTATCTCTTTAATAATGAAGAGTCCGCCTGCGAAGTAAATAAGCAACGGTCCAAGCTGCGTGAACATTCCCATGACTACGCGGAACCATGAACCGGAACGCTGCTCCTGCATTGCAAGCTGAGTGACATCTTCATTTACCTTAACGAATTTATCATATTCTGTCTTCTCGCGGGCGAAGAGCTTGACCAGAAGCGAACCTGATACGGACAATGTTTCCGTGACGAGCTGATTCATCTCGTCGGATTTTTCCTGCGATTTTGATGCAAGCTGCCAGCGGGTTCGTCCGACATTTCTGCTTGGAATTATCAGAAGCGGGATGACAACTATTCCGACAAGCGCAAGCTGCCATGACATTGAGAAGAGCGCTATAACGGTTGTGATGACCGTCGCTGCGTTGGATACGATGTTGGTCAGTGTGCCGCTGATTACGGTGGATACACCGGCGATGTCGGTGTTCATTCTGGTGATGATGTCGCCCTGTTTTTCCGTACTGAAAAATGCGTGCGGCATGTGCTGCAGATGATCATACATCTGATTTCGCATATCGAAAATGATACGCTGGGAGATCCAGGAATTGATATAGCGTTCGAGTACACCGATGATCTGGGATGCAGCCATGGTGATGAATGCGGCGATCAGGAGCTTAATAAGAAGCGCAAGATCTTTGCCTACAAGAGCTTCATCAACGATACGGCCTGTGATGATGCTTGGCTGAAGGCCGATTACCGCCGAGAGCAGAATCGCTGCAAACACAAGCAGGAACTGCAGCCAATACGGCTTCAGATAACCGAGGATGCGGCCGAGCAGTTCTTTAGTGACCTTCGGCTGATTTGCTTTTTCTTCTTCTGTCAGAAAGCCTCGCGGGCCTAGACGCATGGGACCGGGCATAAGAACCTCCTTTATAATATCTCAAGAAGCTTACTGCAAATTTCCCGAGCTACATAAAACTTGTTTTGATATTTTGAGGACACTGTCACTATTATCAGGATCGACAATACCAAGTGAGCCTGTGACTCCGACTCCGATCATTGCTTTGGAAGAGCCATCGAGATTTGTAATCAGGGTCGCGATAAGTCCTGCTGTACAGCTTTCCATTGTTGAGATGGTAAGGCCGCGTTCAATAAGCTTCGATGTTAATGAGGCATAATTTGTTTCCGGTTTGTTCATAATAGAATTCTCCATATATGAATATGATAAACCAATTTACAAAAAAAGACTTCCATTATCTTCCGGTCCACGCGCCGGTCTCATCAATTTCATATCCGTCAGGTGTTCTGCCCGGTCCGATAAAACAGGCTCCGTATGTGCCGTCTTTTATCGGATTAAGATAATACCACTTTCCGTTTATGAACTGCCAGCCTACTCTCATATGACCGTTTTCATCAAACCAGAACCAGTCGGCTCTATGCTGACCGGCTGACGCATATGGGTTCACGATATATCCCCAGGTGTTTCTGAAATATGCATTGGTGTAATAATACCATATGCCGTTACTGCATTTCCAGGTTCCGTTACTTACCGGATTGTCCGGTGTTCCTGTTCTTCTCGGTGTGCCACTCCACAATGGATCATAATGATTTGGCTTTGCAGGTTTAACCGGAGCTTTTTTTACATCCGGGTTTTCATCCGCTGCCAGTTCAGTAATATCAAGGCTTGCAAATCTTAATGTTCCTTTATCCTCGTCGTATGCCGATATTCCCATCACATACATCTTGCCGTTAAGCAGACAGGCTGAAACATTCTTCGTCCTCATCGTTTCAAATAATGCAGGATATGCTTCATATGTGTCTGTTGAAGCTTTGTATATCCAGGTATCTGTCATATCGCTCCTGCCATTATTCTTAACCGGTCCGACAATCATAAGTCCGTCTTTAAGCGGTACGCCGCTGCTCTGTCTCCATGTATTCTCATCAAGGCAGTTTGAGCTTGTGGCAAAAAACCCGGCTTCACTTTCTTTCCATACTCCTTCTGATCCGTCGTATCTCAGCAGTTCTTTATACTCGCAAAATCCCAGCATCATGGTATCGAATATCATCTGAATTATACTTGGAATCGCACCTGCAGTAAGAATGTCCTCTCCAACCCGGAATGCATATCCCGTGCAATACTCAGGTGGCAGATCTGTCATAGTTCCATATACTTCGCCGGTATCAGGATATATTTTCCTGACAGTCCTGTCTTCCTCTGCGCCAAGCAGAAGCAGTTCTCCGTTGTAATTGCACAATACTCCGGATGAACAATTATCGATAAAAAGTCTGACATTATGTTTCCATGTATCTGTCAATGTGTCATATGTCAAAAGTCTTCCATAGGCCTTGTCAGCCTCATACAGACTCATTAATACGTATATTTCCGTCTCACCGCACGCGGTAGTAAGCTCGTACTGAATTCCAAACATTTCTTCCGATTTCGCTCCCGGCAATGGAACCCGGGTCCACTTGTCAGTATTGATATCGTATTTCCATACTGTCACATATTCGTGGTCCGGATTGCTCCCGTCATCGGTATATTCATTGGCAAAACAAAGTATTGTATCCCCTGCCGCGCATATTTTAGTATCCTTTGCAGTAACCGGAAGCGGTGCAAGGTCTACGTATTCGTATGTTCTTTTTTGATTTCCGTAGTCTGAAAAATATCGTCCGCTTTTACCTGAGGATTTTGTTACTTTGATTTCTGCATAATTTTTTACAATGTCAGCGTTTTGAATTAGGATTTCTCTGTCTGACCAGCTTTGCACAGCAACCGTATTTCCATTAATTTCTACAGTACCCTGGGTATTCCCGAAGAAATATCCTTTGATTACAGAAGTTCCGTCACCCCGGTCTGTTACTTCATTGAGAACCGGGCGCAGCCTGTCTTCATTGTCTATACCACCCAGTGAATTGGCAGCATTAACTATTCCCTCAGTGATACATTTGTCTGAAAGACTGTCTTTTTGTACAGTACCGCCTTTAAGATATGCGATTGCTTCTTTTGCAATTTCCGTACCGGTTTTTATATTCGCACTATCAGCTGCTTCCAGCTCGTTGATAATCGCCGCCAGCACTCCGGCCGTTACCGGACAGGCCATAGATGTTCCACTGGCATATGTATACTGCGACGCAGAAGTGCCAATGCCGATGTTGTCAATATATATATTAGCTTTTGCAGTGCATTTAGTGTTGTAGTCAAAGCGCAGGCGCAGCCTGTTGTTTTTATCCAGCATAGAATCTTCCGGATTCATCGGGAATGATATGGAATTCCAGACAGAATCGACAAACGTGGCACTAAGGGTATCTATTATCTCAAACTCCCCGCTTTCATTGTTCCATACCATAACTTCCGGGGAGATGGAATCCGGCTTTATTGTGCCTTCCGTTCCTTCTCTGGTAATCTGGAATGCGATATATGCAGGACTTGCCTGTTTTAGTGCTTCGGCCTGCTCAGGCGTGAGAGTGAATTCCATATCAAATCCGTTCTTCTCGCCGGAAATATATTCTGTTTCAAATTTAAGAACATGGTTCTCGGGATTGCCATACAGTGTCTTTGTTGCTACGGTTGCAGATTCCGGTTCAAGTAAAATTGATTCAAGCTCCTCAGGTTCGCCGAGTTCTTCCGGAACATCTTCCACAGCTTCTTCAATAGTTTCTGTGACTTCTGCTGTGACTTCTTCTATAACTTCTTCAATTACTTCTTCAGCAACTTCTTCAATAACTTCTGTCGTTTCTTCCGTTATCACTTCAGGCTGTGTATTCTCAACAACTTCCGCTGTCTCTTCGGGCTGTGTATTCTCTGCGACTTCCGTTGTCTTTTCGTCTGCGACTGCAACTTCATCAACAGCTGTTTCTGCGACTTCCGTTGCCTCTTCGGCTGCATTTGCCACAGGCTCTTCCTCTTCGTATGCCTCATCCAAATGCTCCGGCTCCGTAGTTTCTATCTGCGGTCCCGAAGTTTCTACGCTTGGCTCCGGGCTAACGTCATCCAATGAATATACTTCTTCGGACGGTCCGACTTTAACGCAGATTGTGTCCTCATCTTCTACATCGCAGTAGAGTATGTTGGATTCACTGGCCAGCCACGGATAATAGCGTGGCGGCATAGTCATTATTCCCGGATTCAAAGAAGCGGCCGCAAGTACATTTACTCCCGGTGCCATAACATCTACTATATGCTGTCCGTAGTTTGAAAAAACCGCGCATTCACCGATACTGTCGACAGCTCCGACCGTAAGCGTCATATCGGATTTCAAATGTGTATTCTGAGAAAAACCATCCAATGACATTGATTCATTACCGGCAGCATACACATTGACTATTCCTGCGTTCCCCATAATCTTCGATATGTAGTTTAAAGCAGGACTTGCATAAATAAATCTGCCTGTCGATCCCCAGGAATTATTGGCCACGTTGACATTGACTCCGGACTCTTTTGCTTTGATAACATAATTGGCCGCCTTTATATAAGACGATGTTTTTCCGCCAAGAGAGCCAATCCAGCAGCAAGCCATAATTTTGATATTGCCATTGATTCCGGCAGTACCTTCTCCATTCCATGCACTTGCTATAATAGACGCACAATGTGTTCCGTGGCCGACCGCGACATCGTCCGGATCATCAGTATCTCCCTCGCCACTGGTATTGATTCCGTATGCACCTCCGCCGAGTGCGACTAAATCAGGATAATTCAGGCCATCACTCCACATCACTCCCTCAAGGTCAGGATGAGTATAGTTCACTCCCGTATCCATAATAGCCACAACCTGAGGAGAGGCCTCACATACCGTTGCCAATGCCCATGCTTCTCCTGCGTCAATATCGCAGCCGTCATCTACATTATCAAGATTTTCAAGATGAGTCTGCGCATAATAGTAAGGTTCAGCGGTTCCGTCATCAGACAATTCCGTCTCAAGGATATAATCCGGCTGGGCAAAAATTACGCAGGGAAGCTCCTTAAGTTTTGCAATCATTCCCTCGACATCATCGGCATGTAAAAGCAGGATCTCTTCTGTGTTTTCAGATGAATAATCCACTGCGTTGTTCACTGCTCCAAACAGCATATTATGTCTGCCTGTTTCTTCTATTTCATAACTCGAGTCTTCATCTTGCTTTGATTCTGTTTCAGGTTCAGTTTCAAACGAAGCCAAAACTTCATCTACGACAAACCCGCGGGAGCTTTTAAGCATCTTCTTTTGTCCCGATCCCCCGGCAAATGCTTTATTAAGTGCCTCGGCTCCGCCCTTTACACAGACAACAATATTGCCCGGCACATAATTTTCATCTTCTGAAATAACAACTGGCTCTGTATATTCCGCATCAACTTCCGCAAATGATGGCACAGTGCAGCATGCTATCATACAGACAGCAAGTAATATTGCTATTCTTCTTTTAAATCTATATGGCGCTATTCTCATAATTTATACCTGCAGCTTTTTACAAAAGGTAAAACTTGCCCTTTGTACTCGAATAATTATAGCAAACATCATAGAAGCAGTCACTACAATAGAAAAAAGCGGGAAGCCAATTTATAAGGCTTCCCACTTTTTCTACCAAGCGACAGACGGGACTCGAACTGTATGCAGCCCCGAAAAAGCTAATAAAATCAAGGAGGTGAAGCGCACTGTCTTCAAAGTGTCTTCAAGGAATCTCCTCCAATGCTGATACAAGCATACTCCCTCAAATCATATTTCAGGAGATGTATATTGAGCTTTTACATATGTTTCAAAAGCACAAAAATCAAATGTACTTGTCAAATACCCCTTACCTGATGTTCCATCCGTTTTTTCTTTATACAAAGCTTCTGCATAAGATAGGATTAGTTCCTCATTTCTATTTATAAAACGCTTTTCTTTTAAAACAAGATTCTTATACTCCTGGTCTTGTTCGTTGCCCAAATCATAAAGAACTATCTTATCCTTTGGAATCGGAATCATATTGCTCAATTTTATCGTTCCCAAAAGATGCCTCTCGCCATTTGAATCGGTTTCAACCATTCTTATTATCGGAAGTATTGAATTACGAATTACTTTATGACCGCGAATTATTATATAGTCAGATTCTTTAGGTGATGACAACGGTGCATAATAAGAATAACCATTAATGTCTAAAACCACGCCCAGATATTTTCTTGTGTGGTTATAATTCGGATTTATATTTGAAAATACATGTGAGTCTACATTTTGACGAAGATCTTGTATGAAATTATCGTCGACTTCATATAGCTTATATAATTCAACCATTTCAGACATTGTTAAACTTCGTAAAAAGGCGGCCACTGGCCGCCTCAGACTGAAGACAAACCAGGTTTTAGAAAGCGATTTCTAAGCCTGGTTTTCTTTCTGCCATAAATATTTCAATAAAAATGGAATAAAACGAAGAAAAATGTTGACCTAAAGGCCTCAGCAGACC
>JAGHSD010000091.1 GCA_018066045.1 Candidatus Darwinimomas equi
CTATAAACCGTATTTTCCTCACGGCTTCAGGCGGACCTTTCAGAGGGTATACTCCCGAAATGCTGAAAAAAGTCAAAGTTACGGATGCTCTAAATCATCCTACATGGAATATGGGCAGAAAAATAACAGTAGACTGTGCTACTCTTGCCAACAAAGGGCTTGAAGTGATGGAGGCAAGATGGCTGTTCAATACTGATCCCGACCGGATACAGGTAGTTATTCATCCGCAAAGTATTATTCATTCGATGGTGAGATATGATGACGGATCTGTTATTGCTCAGATGTCTTCTCCTGATATGAGGCTTCCTATTATATATGCGCTGTATTATCCTGAAAGAAGATTTCTTGATACAAAGCTGCTTGATTTCTGGAATTTGCAGGACCTTCATTTCGAAGAACCGGACATGGTTTCGTTTCCGGCACTCAAACTGGCATATGAAGCCATACGAGCCGGAGGAAGTATGCCTGCTGTATTCAATATAGCAAATGAACTTGCCGTTTCGCGTTTTTTAAACGGAGAGATAGGTTTTACAGATATATCGGACTATATTGGTGAGGCAATGGCCGGACACAGTTTAATTAAAGATCCCGATATTGAGGATATTCTGGAATTAAAGAAGGAATTCTTTCATTGATTACCATAATTAAAATACTTGCTGCACTTGTGATATTCGGGCTCATTATTCTTATTCATGAGCTCGGACATTTTGTTGCGGCAAAAGCATGCGGAGTCAATGTTATAGAATTTTCTCTCGGGATGGGGCCAAGGTTATTCACAATTCACGGAAAAGAAACAGATTATTCATTAAAACTGTTTCCTATAGGCGGATCGTGTGAGATGAAAGGCGAGATTGATGATGAAGAATCCGTTGATTCAGATTCATTTCAGAACAAAAAGCCATCGCAGCGTTTTATCATCATTCTGGCGGGACCTCTTTTTAATTTCATTTTATCATTTATAGTTGCAATCATACTCTGTCTGAACCTCGGTACCGATCTTTCTGTAATAGCAGACGTAGTTCCGGGAATGCCGGCACAGGAAGCAGGATTGCTGCCCGGAGATGAAATTCTGAATATTAACGGACGCACTATAAAGCTGTATCGTGAGATCAGCCTTTTCAACATGCTCCATGAATCAGAACCGCAGCGCATTACCGTTAATCGAAACGGTGAAAAACTGTCTTATGATCTGATTCCCGAATACAGCGATGAATACGGGCGTTATATGATAGGAATAACCGGTTCGGCAGAAAACACTTTTCCTGAATCAATATCCGATCTTATCAGATATTCTTATTATGAGTTGCGATACAATGTCCTTTTGGCTGTCGATTCACTTGTTTACCTGATAAACGGACATTTTTCACCTGATAATGTTATGGGACCGGTCGGAATTATAAGCACTATATCTGATACCGTCGAACAGACTATACCCTACGGACTGAAAATACTTCTGTTGACAGTTGCTGACTTTATTCTTTTATTCAGTACAAACGTCGGTGTGCTGAACCTGATTCCGTTCCCGGCATTGGATGGCGGACGTCTGCTCTTAATTATTATTGAGATGATAATCGGAAAACCTGTAAACCGAAAATTGGAGAATTATATTAATTTTGCAGGCTTTGTAATCCTGATGCTGTTAATTCTGGTTATATCCCTGAATGATATAGGAAGACTTATATGAGAGAGAATACTAAAGTAATAAGAATAGGAAATGTATTAATCGGAGGCGGTAATCCTGTTGCCATACAATCAATGTGCAACACAAAAACGCACGATGTCAAAGCAACTGTTGAACAGATTCATTCGCTTGAGAAAGAAGGATGCGATATAGTAAGAGTAGCTGTTCCGAATTTTCAGGCCGCAGAGTCCCTGAAACTGATAAAAAAAGAGATACACATTCCTTTGGTTGCAGATATTCATTTTGACTGCAAACTTGCAATTGCCGCTATAGAAAACGGTGCCGACAAGATCAGAATCAACCCGGGAAATATCGGTGGAACAGATAATCTGCGTTCCGTCGTGGATGCTGCAAAAGAAAGATCCATACCAATCAGAGTCGGCGTGAATTCCGGAAGTCTGGAAAAGGAAATTCTGAATAAATACGGACATGTAACAGCAGAAGGAATAGTAGAATCGGCACTTGATAAAGTCAGAATGATTGAAAAATACGGTTATAATAATATCGTGATTTCCATAAAGTCATCAAATGTTCCTATGTGTATACAAGCTCACGAAATGATCAGTGAAAGAACCTGTTATCCTCTTCATGTCGGTATTACCGAAGCAGGAACAGTCTACAATGGCACTGTTAAATCCGCTGTGGGACTTGGTGTAATCCGGTATGAAGGTATCGGAGATACTATACGTGTATCATTAACTGGAGATCCCTGTCAGGAAGTTATATGTGCAAAGCAGATACTTCAGTCTCTTGGATTAAGAAAAAACGGAATAGAAGTGGTATCATGTCCGACATGCGGGCGAACAGATATAGACCTCATTTCTCTTGCCGAAAGGGTGACTGAGCTGACTGGGAACTATAAATTGAACATAAAGGTCGCTGTCATGGGATGTGTTGTAAACGGTCCCGGAGAAGCAAAAGAGGCTGAATTAGGTATTGCCGGAGGACACGGAGAAGGACTGCTGTTTCGAAAAGGAGAAATAATAAAGAGGCTGCCTGAAACGCAGCTGTTGGATGCATTAAAAGAAGAACTTGATAAGTTAGTAACTGATGAAAAAGTTTAATGAAGTATTCCCTTCTCTTGATTATGAGGGAAATCTGAAAAGTATATTCGAATTATCTGAGGTGGAACGGGTAACCGCTCCGCCGGATATGCATGTTATCAATATATTCATACAGATTCCCAGATTAATTGATAAGAAAACAATAAGGGATATGGAGACGCTTATCAAAGAAAGACTGTTTCCAAAGAAAGAAGTCAGAATATGTATTCATGAGAAATTTCTTCTTTCGGAACAGTATACTTTAGCGAATTTATTTAACAGCTACAGGGAATCCATTTATTATGAACTTAAGGAACTGAATGTCCTGGAATATCGTCTTTTATATCATTCAGATATCAGCTTATCAGAAGATTCCATGACATTTACTGTTGAAGACAACGAAATCAACCGTCATCTGGCAGATGAACTTGTAAGGTATATCAGAAAAGTATTAAATGACAGATGCGGTCTGCCATACAATGTAGTATGTGTATTTAAAAAAACAGAAAAAACAAAAAACGAATTCACGGAGGAGTTTGCGCTCCCTCAGAATCGTCAGAAGAAACCGGAAGAATATATAAAAGAAGAAGATATCAAAACCGGAAATCTTCCTGATTCAAAAGAAAATGCACCAAAGAAAGAAGAACGTCACAGAAAGTCTTCGTATACAAAGAAGCCGGCAAATCCAGATGTAATCTACGGAAGAGATTTTGATAACGAGACAGTACCGATAAGCGAAGTTCTTTCGGATTTGACAGATGTCACAGTTAGTGGAATGATCTGTGACCTTGATTCCAGGCACATTGAATCCCGCGATCTTGATTTGTTTGTTTTCACTGTTACTGATTATACGGATTCTATCAGTGTTAAATTATTTGCCAAGGCAGAAGATGCTGATTCTTTACGTGAAAACCTTCATAACGGAAAGTTTGTCAGGATTCACGGAACGACAATGATTGATCGCTATGACCGTGAACTTTCAATCGGTTCCGTACGTGGTATCAAAAATTGTGATGACTTCTCAACAAATGTGCGGAAAGATGAATCAAAAGTAAAAAGAGTGGAACTTCATTGTCATACCAAGATGAGTGAAAATGATGGAGTCACTTCCGCCGAAGACATAATACAGTGCGCATCCGACTGGGGAATGGATGCGATTGCAATTACCGATCATGGCAATGTTCAGGCATTTCCCGAAGCACTTCATAAAGTTCAGAAGATGACGAATCCTCCCAAAATACTTTATGGTGTGGAAGGATACCTTGTAGATGATATGTCGGATATAATTATTAACCCGCGTAATTATACAACTTCCGACAGCTTTGTTGTATTTGACATAGAATCAACCGGATTGTCCGTCAAGGATGATAAAGTGATTGAAATCGGTGCCGTGAAAATCGTCAACGGTGAGATAACGGACAGATTCTCTGCATTTGTTAATCCCGGAATACCGATTCCATTCAGAATAGAAGAATTAACCGGAATAAATGATTCTATGGTATCCGAGGCTCCGTCTATTGAAGAGGTTCTTCCGGATTTCATACGCTTCTGCGGTGAATGTGCTGTAGTGGCTCATAATGCCTCCTTTGATACAGGAATGATAATCCGTGACTGTAAAGCACTTGGAATATCATGGGATCCTACTATCATTGATACAGTTACTTTATCGCATTTACTTCTTCCGAACCTTTCAAAATACAAATTAGACTATCTGGCAAAAGTTCTTGAAATAAAACTTGAAAATCATCACCGTGCAGTAGATGACGCAGAATGTACGGGACTTGTTTTTATAAAACTATGTAAACTTCTTAATGAGAAAGACATTTTCCGGCTTTCTGATATACAGAAATATTCCGAATCCAATCCGGAGTTCATTAAGAAACAGCGGACATATCACATAATAATTCTTATAAAGAATGAAACCGGACGAGTTAATCTTTACAGACTGATCTCATACGCGCATATTGACTATTACAACAAAAGGCCCCGTATTCCGAAATCATTACTTCGAAAATATCGTGAAGGGCTTATTTTAGGTTCAGCATGCGAAGCAGGAGAGTTATATACAGGTATTATAAAAGGATATTCCGAACAGGCCCTTAAAAGAATTGTTGATTTCTATGATTATCTTGAAATCCAGCCTTTAGGGAACAATATGTTCATGCTCCGGGACGAAACATACCCTGTTTCTGATGTTGAACAGCTTATCAGCAATAATCGTCTTATCGTTCAGCTCGGAGAAAAGTACAACCGACCTGTTGTCGCAACGGGAGATGTCCATTTTCTCAAACCGGAAGATGAAGTATACAGACGAATCATCATGTACGGAATCGGCTTTGAAGATGCTGACAGTCAGGCCCCGCTATATCTGAGAACCACTGAGGAAATGCTGAAGGAATTTGAATATCTCGGAAGCGAAAAGGCATATGAAGTTGTAGTGTCAAATTCACGGATGATAGCCGATTCTATCGAGAATATTTCGCCTGTAAGGCCCGATAAATGTCCTCCTGTTATACCGGATTCCGAGAAGATACTCAAGGAATCATGTTATGCCAAAGCACACGCACAGTATGGTGATGTACTTCCTGATATAGTCGAGAAACGGCTTGCCAAAGAACTTGATTCCATCATCAGCAATGGCTTTTCAGTAATGTATATTATTGCAAAGAAACTTGTCGAGAAAAGCAATTCCGACGGCTATTTAGTCGGTTCAAGAGGTTCTGTCGGTTCTTCATTTGCAGCATATACTTCAGGAATAACGGAAGTAAATCCGCTTCCTCCTCATTACTACTGCGAAAAGTGTAAGTATTCGGAATTCGATACTCCGGAAGTAACTGCTTATTCAGGTAAAGCAGGATGCGGTATGCCTGATAAGACCTGTCCGGTGTGCGGTTCTCTTTTGAAAAAAGACGGCTTTGATATTCCGTTTGAGACTTTCCTCGGGTTTAACGGTGGTAAAGAACCTGATATCGATCTTAATTTTTCGGGTGAGTACCAGTCAAGAGCACATGCCGAAACCGAAGTTATTTTCGGAAAAGGGCATACTTTCAGAGCCGGTACAGTCGGCTCTGTTGCAGAAAAAACCGCCTTCGGCTATGTAAAGAAATACTACGAAGACCACGGCGAAGCAAAGAGAAAATGTGAGATTAACCGACTGCTTAAAGGATGCGTCGGCGTCAAACGAACGACAGGTCAGCATCCCGGAGGAATCATAGTTCTTCCTCACGGTGAAGAGATCTACAGTTTTACACCCGTTCAGCATCCGGCAAATGATCAGAATACGGATATCATAACAACTCATTTTGATTACCATGCAATAGATCATAACCTGCTTAAGCTTGATATCCTTGGTCATCAGGCACCGACCATGATCAGAATGCTGCAGGATCTTACGGGAATAGATCCGGTAAAAGATATTCCGCTTGACTCCAAAGAGACCATGAGTCTTTTTAAATCAACCGATATACTCGGAATCAAACCTTCTGATATATCCGATTGCAGACTTGGTTCTCTGGGTATTCCGGAATTCGGAACTGATTTTGCCATGCAGATGCTTATTGATGCCGATCCTCAGGGCTTTTCGGATCTGGTTCGTATTGCAGGTCTTGCGCATGGAACGGATGTATGGATAGGCAATGCTCATGACCTTATAGCCAGCGGTCAGGCAACCATCTCGACTGCAATATGCACAAGAGATGACATCATGATATACCTGATTCAAAAAGGTATGGATCCCGGTGAGTCTTTCAAGATAATGGAAAGTGTCCGTAAAGGAAAAGGATTAAAACCGGATCAGGAAGAGCATATGGTTTCGGCCGGAGTACCGGAATGGTATATCACCTCGTGCAAAAAGATTAAATATATGTTTCCGAAAGCTCATGCAGCCGCATATGTTATGATGAGCTGGAGAATCGCTTATTGTAAAATATTCTATCCTCAGGCATATTATGCGGCATATTTCTCTATTATGGGTAACGGCTTCTCATATGAAACTATGGGACGTGGAATCAGTAAGCTACGGGCTGTTATGAAAGAATACAGAAGTCGGATTGATTCATTGACTGCAAGAGAAGAGGAACAGTTACGTGATATGCGTATTGCCGAGGAAATGTATGCAAGAGGTATAGAGATGCTCCCTGTTGATCTTTATCATTCAAAAGGAACGGTATTTTCTATAGAAGACGGAAAACTCAGGCCTTGCTTTACAAGCATTGACGGGCTGGGTGAATCTGTAGGAAGACAGATAGAAGAAGAGGCCTCAAAAGGAAGATTTCTCAGTAAGGAAGATTTCAGGAACCGCTGCAAAGTCGGGAAATCCACCTGTGATATGCTTGAAAGCATGGGAGTACTTAAAGGAATACCTGAATCAGATCAGATAAGTCTTTTTGATACATTTTAGTTTCTCAGTAAAACAAGGAGGGATTTATGAAAACTAAAGTTGGAATAATATGTGATTGGTTGATGGATAAGTGGTTTTATGTATTTCTTATCATATTCTTTCTTTCCATACCGGCAGCATACTTTTATCCCGCATCGATGATTGTCAGGGATTTATATCCTGTATTAAAAACACTTCCTGTTATCGCGATTGTTTTTATTATATTGGGTGTAGTTGCCGGAGTTGTCGCACTTATTATGTTCAGCCTCAGTACTGACGAAAGAACGGAAAAAATAAAAAGAATAGTATTTTTTTCAATAATACCGAATGCTGCATATCTGATAATTTCAAAGTTCCACTGCATCATATATTTTGTTATTTACCTGTTTGTGTGGCTTTCTGTGTTATCAATACTTACTATAGTTAAAAACACACAGTTTACTATCTTTTCAGGTGCGATAAGAAATGAAAAGATCCTTAACAACCTGTTCAGAAAATTCCAGGCAGAGATTATCAGATGGGGACAGAAATCTCTGAATGAAGCACAAAGTGAAGAGCTGAATTCTTATGTGAAAAATGACGAAGAGATAATGAAAGAAATCAAAACGATTTCCAAGTGCGAAGTTAAAAAGCTCTCTTATTTTTCAAAGGTTCTTTATAAAGAAGCTGTAGAGTTCGGCAAAGAAGACGGCATAAAGATTAATTCTCTTGAAGATGCTTTATCTGAATAAACAATCACCGGATTATTCATATCTGACAGGGCTCGTTTTCTATAAGACTAAAAAAAGCTCCCGGCCGGACTCGAACCGGCGACCCCTTCATTACGAATGAAGTGCACTACCGACTGTGCAACGGAAGCAGATAAAAAAACAGCTTCGGGCGCCCGAAGCAGTTATGACCAATCCGGGAATCGAACCCGGGTCTCCGCCGTGAGAGGGCGGCGTCTTAGCCGCTTGACTAATTGGCCAGTTAAAAGAAGTCGAGGCGACAAGACTTGAACTTGCGGCCTCCGCGTCCCGAACGCGGCGCTCTACCAAACTGAGCCACGCCTCGACACGAATAGTAGTATAGTTGAATAGTAGCAAAATGTCAAATGCTTTTGAGGTTTTTTATGAAAAAAATAGTTCTTATTGACGGACACAGCATACTTAACCGTGCATTTTACGGTGTTCCCATGCTTACAAACACTGACGGTCAGCATACAAATGCTTTGTATGGTTTTCTTAATATACTTTTTAAGATACTTGATGAAGAAAATCCTGACGGATTGGCCGTTGCGATGGATCTGAAGTATCCCACATTCCGTCACGATAAGTTCAAAGACTACAAGGGAACCAGAAAACCGATGCCTGATGAACTGCATGAACAGGTTGCCTACCTGAAAGATATGCTTACAGCCATGAATATCCCTGTTCTTACATTACAGGGATTTGAAGCAGATGATATTATAGGTACAATTGCAAAAAAATATCAGGACAAGGGTTATGAAGTAACTGTTGTTTCAGGAGACAGGGACCTGCTCCAGCTTGCAGATGCTCATATTAAGATTACGCTTCCAAAAACCGTAAAAGGACAGACTACAGTATTCAATTACTACCCTGAAGATGTATTGAAAGAATACTCAGTGACTCCGCACGAAATAATAGAGCTTAAAGCACTTATGGGTGATACATCAGACAATATTCCCGGACTTCCCGGGGTTGGCGAAAAAACGGCAACCGCTATCATTTCTCAATATCATTCAATTGAAAATGCTCACGAACATGCTTCTGAAATCAAACCGCCAAGAGCGGCTAAAGCGCTTATAGATGACTATGATAAAGCTGTTCTTTCCAAATGGCTTGCAACAATTAAATTAGATGTTCCGATCGACATAGCAGAAGATGAATTATCTCCTGGAAATATATATTCGGAACCCGTGCGGAATCTGTTTATTAAATATAATTTCAGATCATTCCTTAAACGTTTCGATATCCTGTCAGATAATTCACCGGTTGTGGACATGGACTCCAATATCTGCATAGAAGACGATGATGCTGTATATGTAAGTGATTTAAAATCTTTACTGAAAGAAAAGACTGTTACTGCGGACAAACCTGTATATGACATCAGCATTGCAGAGTATCTTCTCAATCCGCTTTCCGAGCCGCAGATGTATTTCGATCTAACAAAGGCCAAAGAGCTGCTTTCCAGGCTTAAGGAACAAGGCATGTGGAAGCTTTATACGGAGATTGAATTGCCGCTTGTCTACGCATTGGCTGACATGGAAAAAGCCGGCATAAAGATTGATTCACACAAGTTGGAAGAATACGGCAAAGAACTGAAAAAGGAAATCGATCGTCTTGAACAGGAGATATACGCTGACGCAAACGAGATATTCAATATCAATTCTCCCCGTCAGCTCGGCATTATTCTCTTTGAAAAAATGCAGCTGCCATTTGCCAAGAAAACAAAAACAGGATATTCAACATCAGCTGATGTCCTTGAGAAACTCGCCGGAGATCATCCATTTGTGCGTAAGATACTCGAGTTCAGGACTCTCAGCAAACTTTACTCAACTTATGCAGTCGGACTGTCGGCCTATATTTCTGATGACAGCAGGATTCACGGACATTTTAATCAGACTGTAACCGCAACCGGAAGAATATCTTCAACAGATCCTAATCTTCAGAATATTCCTGTTCGAACTGAGTTGGGAAGCAGAATAAGAGATGTATTTGTTCCTGAAAACGGATATGTATATGTCGATGCTGATTATTCACAGATTGAACTCCGCGTTCTTGCATCAATGTCCGGAGATGAGAAACTGATCAAAGCATATGAGAATGCACTTGATATACATACGATAACTGCTTCAAATGTATTCCATGTTCCGTTGGAAGAAGTGACTCCATTGATGAGACGTAACGCAAAAGCCGTGAATTTCGGTGTTGTATACGGAATAAGTGCTTTCGGTTTATCGGAAGGTCTCAGCATATCCAGAAAAGAGGCGCAGGAATATATCAACAATTACTTTGAAACATATCCTGATGTAAAGAAGTATCTTGACAGCCAGATTTCTTTTGCGAAGGAGCATGGGTATGTCAGCACTTTATTTGGCAGAAAACGACCAGTACCCGAACTGAAATCAGGCAATTTTATGCAAAGACAGTTTGGTGAACGTGTAGCGATGAATTCACCGATTCAGGGTACCGCTGCCGATATCATGAAGATTGCCATGATAAATGTTGATCGGGCAATTAAGGAAAAAGGCTATGATGCACGTATTGTCCTTCAGGTTCATGATGAACTGTTAATTGAAGTTAAGAAATCTCAGGCTGAAGAAGTTAAAAACCTGGTATATAATGAAATGAAAGGTGCTGCATCACTTAAGGTTACGCTTGAAGTGGATGCAAATATCGGAACAACATGGCTGGATGCAAAGTAATCGGTATTTTCGGTGGTGTCGGATCCGGAAAAAGTATAGTAACAGAATATCTTCATAATAAGTATAATGCCTATGTTATCAAAGCGGATGACGTAGCAAAGAATCTGTATCGCAGGGGGCGTCATGGATATAAGGCTGTCATCAGGATTGTAGGGAAATCCGTTTTAGATGAACAGCTTGAGATCAACAGGCCGAAGTTGGCTGACATATTATATTCGGATCCTGGTAAGCTGAAACAGATTAATAACGCCATTCATCCGATGGTTTACAGGAAAACAATTGAACTGATTGATTCCTATAAAAAAACACATACACATGGATTAGTTGTTTATGAGGCGGCACTGATTTCTGACAGAATTCCTGAGTTTATCGATGAATTCTGGTATATATATTCACCGTCATCTGTCAGGTCGGAAAGACTGCGGAATGACCGTGGATACACACAGGATCGAATTAATGAAATAATGAATTCACAACCGTCAGAAGATGAATACAAATCGTTTTGCAATATTACAATAGAAAATACGGGGAGTTTTTCCGATCTGGAAGAGAAGACTGATGAGATTATTAAGCATAGCCAGCGGCAGCAGCGGTAATTCAATATATATCGGTTCCGATAGTACACATATACTTGTTGATGCCGGAATAAGTAACAAGCGAATAGAAGAAGGTTTGAATCTGGCCCAGTTATCCGGGTCGGATATTGACGGTATATGTATTACTCATGAGCATTCCGACCATATTAAAGGTCTTGGAGTCCTTGCAAGAAAATATGAGATTCCTATTTATGCAACACGTGACACTATTGCCGCTATTAAAAATGACCTGACACTTGGCTCGTATTCTTTTTCACTGTTCAGGGAGATTCGATCCGATTCTGATTTCTCTATCGGTGATATCACCATCCATCCTTTTCATACATATCATGATGCGGCTGACCCTGTAGGTTTCAGATTTGAATCATCAGGCAACACCGCTGCCATAGCCACAGATATGGGACATTATGATGAATATATCATACGGAACCTCTCAGGCGTTCAGACACTCCTCTTAGAGTCAAATCATGATGTCAGAATGCTTGAGACAGGTTCTTATCCGTATTATCTCAAACGAAGGATATTGAGTGACATTGGACATCTGAGCAACGAAAACTGCGGAAAGCTTATTTCCGAGATTCTTCATGATAATATTGTTCATATTTTTCTCGGACATTTGAGTAAAGAGAATAATTATCCCGATCTTGCCTATGAAGCTGTCAGATGTGAGATCCTTCAATCCGGGTGTCCGTATAAACCGGATGATTTCTTTATGGAAGTTGCTTCGCGCGAGCATCCTTCAATGATTATTGAGCTTGGCTAAACTAAAAAATGTCGCATTGTTTTACATTATATGGTATACTAATCAGGTATTTATACAACATTTGCTGATTTGTTTTTCATTACTTATCAAATCACATTCTGGAAGGAGTTAGAACAATGAAATGCCCATTCTGCAATACACCAGACACGAAGGTTATTGATTCCAGACCGGCTGAAGATAATGCTTCAATCAGGAGACGTCGCCAGTGTATCAAATGTAATAAGAGATTCACAACTTATGAGAAGCTTGAGACCATGCCTCTTATGGTTATCAAAAAGGATAACACACGTGAGCCTTATGACAGAAGCAAGATTGAATCGGGTATCATTAAATCCTGCCATAAACGACCTGTTTCCTCTGTTCAGGTCGAGGAGATAGTAAATGATATCGAGAACAAGATATTCAGTCTTGAAGACAGAGAGATTCCTACAACTGTTATCGGTGAGATGGTAATGGACAAGCTTAAGGATCTTGATGAAGTTGCATATGTAAGATTTGCATCTGTATACAGAGAATTCAAGGATGTAAATACATTTATGAGTGAAATAGAAAGAATGCTTAAGAAATGATGTCACTTCTTCCTAAAGAAGAATATAAAGGAACTTACGATATACCCTTCGAGCACTTTTATTCAAAAGGTGTGCGAGGGGTAATATTTGATATAGACAATACACTCGTTCTTCACGACGAGCCTGCTGACGACCGTTCCCGTGAATTATTTAAACGGCTTAAACAGATTGGTTTTAAAACATGTATCGTATCGAATAACGGTTCTGAAAGAGTTAGGAAATTTGCTGATGAAGTAGATTCTGACTATGTTGAAAATGCAGGCAAGCCCGGCACCGCGGGATATAAAGAAGCTTTGAATAAAATGAATCTGGATAAAAGCGATGTGATTTCAATAGGAGATCAGATTCTTACCGATATATGGGGATCAAATAATTCCGGTATATATTCCATACTGGTTGGTCCTGTCGGACCGGAGAAATATTTTCACATCAAACTGAAACGAATTATTGAAAAACCAATAATTCACCACTATCATCGCAAAACAGGGAAAAATGGCTGACAGATACGGAATAATCGGATACCCATTACGGCATTCATTGTCTCCTTTTATGCATTTCAGGTATGCATATTATCTTGGCGTTGAAGAGACATACGAATTATTCGAGACACCTCCGGGTAAGCTGCATGAACTGCTTACTGAAAGTCATCGTGCCGGAATCCTCGGAATGAATGTCACGATTCCCTATAAAAATGAGATAATAAGATATTTGTATGATATTGATCCGGCCGCAGCGAAAACAGGGGCCGTAAATACCTTGAAATACTCTTCAAACGGATATATCGGATTTAATACCGATACGACGGGATTACAGAAAACTCTGGAAACAAAAGGTATTGATGTGTTTAACAAAGATATCCTTATTCTCGGTGCCGGCGGAGCAGCACGTGCTGCCGCATATGTCTGCAGAGTTAACGGATGCAGAAGTATATCCGTATTAAACAGAACGCCTGAACATGCACAGGGAATCTGTTCTGACTTCAACTGCGGGTTATATGATTATGATTCAATAGCGAAGTTAGACAAACCATCATATATTGCTTTTCAGACCACTTCAGTCGGTATGTATCCTGATACAGGGAAAATGCTGACTCTGCCCGAATCTTTGATAAGAAGATTCGAATCGGCTATTGATGTTATATATAATCCGCCCGAAACTGTCTTTTTTAAAACTGTCAGTTCCATGGGTATAAAAGCAGTCAACGGGTTTGATATGCTTATATATCAGGGACTGGCCTCCAGACATATATGGAAACCTGACGAGATAATAACTGATGATATCAGGAGGAGAGTATATCATGAATGTTCTTGTTATAAATGGTCCTAATCTGAATATGCTCGGAATGAGAGACAGTGTGCATTACGGAACCATCTCATACAATGAGCTGAAAGACTATATAGAAAAATATGCCGTCGAAAAAGGTATTGAAGTCTCTTTTTTTCAGTCAAATCATGAAGGGGACATTATTGACAGAATTCAGAAAGCATATTCAGACGGGATAGACGGAATAGTAATAAATGCCGGTGCATATTCGCATTACAGCTACGCAATAAGAGATGCTCTTGAAATATGCAGATTTCCCAAGGCAGAAGTTCACATCAGTGATGTTATGTCCCGGGAGCCATTCCGGAGAAGCCTTGTTTTAAGTGAAGTCTGCGATATCACCATATCCGGAAAAGGTCCGGAAGGATATCTCATGGCATTGGATTTTTTACTTGATAAGCATCACATTATATAGTAAAATTAATTAGTTGTTTTATAATGATACAAATATAGGAGGACTGCATCATGATTTCTGCAGGTGATTTTAAAAACGGTATTACACTTGATATGGATGGACAGGTATTTCAGATAGTTGAATTCCAGCATGTAAAACCCGGAAAGGGAGCTGCTTTTGTTCGTACAAAACTTAAAAATGTCATTACTGGGGGCGTTGTTGAAAAAACATTCAGACCTACAGAGAAATTCCCTGCAGCCCGTATTGACAGAGTTGATATGCAGTATCTCTATGCTGACGGAGACATGTTCAATTTCATGAACACAGACAACTATGAGCAGATATCACTTAATGCCGAGACAATCGGTGATGCTCTTAAATTCGTAAAAGAGAATGATATGTGCAAGATCTGTTCATACAACGGAAATGTATTTTCTGTTGAGCCGCCTCTTTTCGTTGAACTTGAAGTTACTGATACAGAGCCGGGAGTTGCCGGAAATACGGCTACCAATGCTACAAAACCGGCAACTGCTGAAACAGGCGCTCAGGTTACAGTTCCTCTTTTTGTAAATATCGGAGACAAGCTTAAAATTGATACAAGAACAGGTGAGTATTTGTCACGTGTTTAATCCTTACATCAGGAGTTTGGTACAATGAAAAAAATGACAGATTTCATTGAGTCTCTTCTGAAAGATGCGTTCATAGAAGCCGGACTTGATGAATCATACGGACGGGTCAGCCTGTCAAACAGGCCTGACCTGTGCGAGTACCAGTGTAACGGTTGTCTTTCAGCTGCAAAGGTACTCCACAAAAATCCTATTGAATTAGCTGATCAGGTCGTTTCGACACTAAAAAACAGTTCTGATTTCGAAAGCATTGAGGCAGTTGCTCCCGGATTTATCAATATCAGGCTTTCCGGAAAGGCACTGTCTTTTTTTGTAAAGCAGATGGCTTCCGAAGAGAAATACGGAGTCGAAACAGAAGAGAAGAAAACAATAATAGTTGATTATGGCGGGGCAAATGTTGCCAAGCCGCTGCACATAGGCCATTTACGCTCTGCTATCATCGGAGAATGCATAAAGCGTCTTGGTGCATACATGGGCCATACCATGATCGGAGACGTGCATTTAGGAGACTGGGGACTGCAGATGGGCCTCATCATAGAGATGATGCCTGACGGACCGGTTTCCATAGATGAACTCGAAACAATATATCCGGCTGCATCTGCAAGAGCAAAAGAAGATGCTGATTTTGCCGAGAAAGCTCATCAGAAGACGCTTCTTCTCCAGAGCGGCGACCCTGAATGCACTGAAAAATGGAATCGCATCATGGAAGTATCACTGGCCGATCTGAAGAAAAACTACAATCGCCTTGATGTTCATTTTGATTTGTGGAACGGTGAATCAACAGTCAATGCACTTATAGCTCCGCTTATTCAGAATCTAATCGATAAAGGACTTGCATATGAATCTGACGGCGCACTTGTTGTGGATGTTGCCGAAGCAGCTGACAAGAAGGAGATACCGCCTTGTATCGTCAGGAAATCCGACGGTGCGGCGCTGTATGCAACAAGCGATCTTGCTACTCTTGAACAGAGAGAAGAGTTATATAAGCCGGATATCTATATTTATATCACAGATAAGCGGCAAGCCATGCATTTTGTGCAGGTTTTCCGCGTTGCAAGAAAATCCGATATAGTGCCCGAGGATCATCGCCTTGTGCACATTGGATTTGGTACTATGAATGGCAAAGACGGGAAGCCATACAAGACCCGTTCCGGCGGTGTGATGCGTCTTGAGGAACTCATTTCGGATACGGAAGATGCTGTTTTCAGGAAAATCACAGAGAACCGTGATATTTCTGAAGAGGAAGCCCGGAAGACTTCGGAAACAGTAGGACTTGCCGCTATCAAGTACGGGGATCTTTCAAATCAGGCTTCCAAAGACTATGTATTCGATCTTGACAGATTCACTGCTTTTGAAGGCAACACCGGTCCGTATATTCTGTATACGATAGTGCGAATCAAATCCATTATTAAACGTTACCGTTCCGAATCGACAGATATGTTCACTGCTGATGATATTCTGCCATACAACAGTCTGTCCGAAAAGAAGCTGGAACTTGAACTGGTCAGATACAACGAGGTCATGGAAAATGCCTGGCATGAACTGGCACCGCATAAGATCTGTCAGTACATATACGGCGTAGCAGAAGCATTTAATTCATTCTATCACGAAGTAAAGATACTTACAGAAGAGGATGTATCACTTAAAAAATCATACCTCGCAAAAATAGAACTTACGATGAATGTTCTGCTTGACTGTATTCATATTCTTGGATTTGATGCACCTGAGAAAATGTAGATTTGATAAGCTTCTTATGTTATAATATTATTTTGACTGGCATGAACGGCCGGTAAAGAAATCTCTGGAGGATTATATATCATGAACGTAAAAGTAGATAAACTTGACAACAATATGGCTAAAATCACAGTTACCGTAGCTGCTGAGGATTTTACAAAAGCTGTTGCGGAAAGCTATAAAAGAAATAAATCCAAATACCCTGTTCAGGGATTCAGGAAAGGACATGCTCCGCAGAAGATGATTGAGAATGCTTATGGTGAAGGCGTATTTTTTGAAGATGCCATCAATCATATTATAGACTCGACATATTCTGATGCGTTAAAGGAATCAGGACTTGATGTGGTATCCAAAGCAAACTTTGATCTTGCAGATATGGGAAAAGGAAAAGATTTTGTATATACTGCAGAAGTTGCCACAAGACCTGCAGTTGAACTCGGTCAGTACAAGGGTGTTGAGATTGAAAAAACAGATGATACCGTAACAGAAGAAGACCTCAACAAAGCAATCGAGCAGGAGCAGAAGAGAAATGCAAGGCTCGTAACTGTAACGGATCGCGCCGCTGCTGAAGGCGATACTGCCGTAATTGATTTTGACGGAAGTGTAGACGGAGTTCATTTTGACGGCGGAAAAGCAGAAGATTATTCACTTAAGTTAGGTTCTCATTCATTTATCGAGGGATTTGAAGAGCAGGTAATCGGACATAAGACCGGAGATTCTTTTGATATTAACGTTACATTCCCGGAGAACTACGGTTCAAAGGAACTTGCAGGCAAGCCGGCTGTATTTGCTATCAACATTAAAGAAATCAAGGCAGAGGAGCTTCCCGAGGTTGATGATGAGTTTGCCGGTGAGGTAAGTGAGTTTGATACATTAGCAGAATACAAGGATGATCTTAAGAAGAAACTTGAAACGGAGAAGAAGAATCGCAACAGAACCATCACGGAAAACAGAGCCGTTGATAAGATCATAGAAAACTGCAAAGTGGATCTTCCGGCACTGATGGTTGAAACCAAGATTGACGGAACAATTGACGATTATTCACGCCAGATGCAGTCACAGGGTATGAGTATAGATGATTATATGAAATACACGGGTATGACTATGGAGAAGCTTCGTGAGCAGGTTAAGCCTCAGGCTGAAAAAGACCTTAAGACCGGACTCATCCTTGAAGCTATTGCAAAAGCAGAAAACATTGAAGCCGGCGATGCCGAGATAGAAGAAGAACTTCAGAAGATGGCAGATTCATATCAGATGAAGCTTGACGATATAAAGAAATATATGACAGATGCCGATACTGAGAACATCCGCGAGAATCTCAAGATTCAGAAAGCAGTTAAGCTTATTGTTGATAATGCGGTTATGATCTGATATAGGAGGAAATAATGAGTTTAGTTCCATATGTAATCGAACAGACAAGCAGAGGCGAAAGATCCTATGATATCTATTCAAGACTTCTTAATGACAGAATTATTTTTCTCGGAGAAGAAGTTAATGAGGTAACAGCAAGTCTTGTTGTTGCTCAGATACTGTTTCTTGAATCTGAGGATCCGTCCAAAGACATTAACCTTTATATAAACAGTCCCGGCGGAGTTATTACTGCCGGAATGGCAATATATGACACAATGCAGTACGTAAAATGTGATGTTTCAACTATATGCATAGGAATGGCTGCAAGTATGGGTGCATTTCTTCTTGCAGGCGGTACAAAAGGTAAGAGATATTCTCTTCCGAATTCAGAAATAATGATTCATCAACCGTCAGGCGGAGCACAGGGTCAGGCAACTGAGATCAATATCGCTGCTGAACATATTATCAAGACAAGGCAGAAGATGAATCAGCTTCTTGCTGCAAACACAGGCAAATCTATCGAGCAGATAGCACATGATACCGAGCGCGACAATTTCATGACTGCACAGGAAGCACTTGATTACGGTCTTATTGATAAAATAATAGAACATCATTGATTTAGGAGTTTGTATGGCAGGAAAGCCGAAAAAAACTGTATATTGTTCATTTTGCGGGAAGCCTCAGGACATGGTCCAGAGGCTTCTGAGTGGTCCTAACGGTATATATATCTGTGATGAATGTATTGAATTATGCCATGAGATACTTCAGGAGGAGAAAATAACCGAAAAAGACAGCATGGTTTCCGAAGGCATAAATCTTCTAAAACCCGTTGAAATCAAGAAGAAACTTGATGAGTATGTAGTAGGACAGGATGCTGCCAAAAAGGTCCTTTCCGTCGCTGTATACAACCATTATAAAAGGATTAAATCAGTAAAAGAAAGTGAAGTGGAGATTCAGAAAAGCAATATTCTGATGCTTGGTCCCACCGGATCCGGTAAGACCTATCTGGCTCAGACCCTTGCCAGAATTCTGAATGTTCCTTTTGCTATTGCCGATGCAACAACACTTACCGAAGCCGGATATGTCGGTGAAGACGTCGAAAATATACTTCTTAAACTTATACAGGCAGCAGACGGCGATGTAAGCAAAGCAGAATACGGCATCATCTATATCGATGAAATAGATAAGATTACCAAAAAGGCCGAAAATCTCTCTATTACACGTGATGTTTCGGGTGAAGGTGTCCAGCAGGCACTTTTAAAAATTCTTGAAGGTACTGATGCAAATGTTCCTCCTCAGGGCGGACGAAAGCATCCTCATCAGGAACTTATTCATATAAACACAACAAATATACTGTTTATATGCGGCGGAGCATTTGACGGATTGGAAAAAATTATTGAAAAGCGGTTAAGCACCGGTTCAATCGGTTTTAACGGAGTGCTGGTTGAGAAAAATTCTGCAAATGCCGATCAGCTCTTCAAGCAGGTTATGCCTCAGGATCTTATGAAATTCGGACTTATTCCGGAATTCATCGGTCGACTTCCTGTTACGGTAAGTCTGGACAATCTCGATGAAGAAGCGCTTGTGCGAATCCTGAAAGAACCTAAAAATGCACTTACAAAACAATATACAGAACTGTTCAGGATGGATAATGTGGGCTTGTCTTTTACGGATGAAGCATTGGAGTCTGTTGCAAAAGAAGCAATAGAACGCAAGACAGGCGCACGTGGTCTTCGCAATATACTTGAAACTGCAATGACCGATATAATGTTTGAGATTCCTTCATCAAACGAAATCTCAGAATGCATTGTCAATAAGGAGTGTATAACCGGACATTGCCCGCCTGAAGTAAAATACAAAAAGGATGTAAAATGATAATCAAAAGCGCCGTACTTGAAACAGTCTGCGGAATAACAAGCACGTTTCCGGATAATGCATATCCGGAAATTGCTTTTGCAGGCAAGTCTAATGTCGGAAAATCAAGTCTTATTAATAATCTGGTCTGCAGAAAAGCTTTGGCAAGAACTTCGTCCGAGCCCGGCAAAACGCAGACCATTAATTATTATTTCATAAACAACAGTTTCTATCTGGTAGATCTTCCCGGATACGGATATGCAAAAGTCAGTCAGGAGATAAGAGAAAAATGGGGCAGGATGATTGAAAAATACCTGCATACATCCAGACAGCTCAAAGCGGTTATACTTCTTGTTGATATTAGACATAAACCCGGAGAGAATGACCTTATGATGTATAACTGGATAAAAGAAAGCGGATATCGTCCGGTAGTAGCAGCAACAAAATCCGACAAACTGAAAAGAAGCGAATACTCAAAAGCTATTAAAGATGTAAAAAGTACTCTCGGAATGTCTGCAGAAGATATAATAATAAAATTCTCTGCCAAAACAGGAGATGGCAGAGAAGATTTATTAAAATACATAAGTGAAATTACTGATCCGGCTGAGTCATAAGAGACTTGAGAAGATAAGCATAGATGTCACTGCTTTTTTCCTTCCAGTTACCTGACATGAGTCTTGCCTGTTCTTCATCAGGTACGGATATATCCACTGACAGCAGGACGGATTTTCCTTCTCTTACTTCATTATGCACCACGAATTACCTGCAGTGGATTTATAATAATCAGAAGTGTTCGAGACTTCATTTCTCATCTTAAATCTGTTTTCCTTAAGATATCTCTCGATATCGCTGACAATAACAGTCGGTATGTTCTTTCCAAAGAAACCAAGTGTATTATCACCTTCCTCTGTAATTTCATAACGTGACGTATTATGTATAGTTTCCACAGAAATAAGGGCAGACGCAGTCAATTCGGCTAATACTTCCTTAAGTGTAAAATAATTAGTATAATCTCTGCTTAAAAAGAACTCAGATACCTGGTTTTCCGTAAGCGGGAAATTAACC
>JAGHSD010000164.1 GCA_018066045.1 Candidatus Darwinimomas equi
CATGGAAATCATCTTCCTGCTGATTGATTAAAGACCTGAAGTGGTTACGGATATTAAAGAATCTGTATCAGGACCTCAGGTTGTGGTTATTTATTCAACATTTGACGAACTTCCTGAAAGACACAAAAGAGTATCCGAGATGGTTATTGAGAGAGCAAAGAGGCTGGTTGAGCAGGGTAAGGATGTAATCATACTCCTTGATCCGATAACCAGACTTGCAAGAGCATATAATATGACAGTTACATCAAGCGGAAGAACTTTATCAGGAGGCCTTGATCCGGCTGCACTTCATATGCCGGAGATGATTTTCGGTGCAGCAAGAAAAATGAGAGAGGGAGGATCTCTTACCATTCTTGCAACTGCGCTTGTCGAAACCGGAAGCCGCATGGACGATGTTGTATTTGAGGAATTCAAGGGAACAGGAAACATGGAACTTGTTCTGGACAGAAAACTGAGCGAGAAGAGGATATTCCCAGCTATCAACATTACAAAGAGCGGTACGAGAAGAGAAGACCTGCTGCTGTCCGTAAGAGAACTTGAAGCAGTAAATATCATACATAAGGCAACGAATTCGCTGAAGCCCGATGATGCAGTAGAGCGGATTCTGGATCTTTTTGAAAAAACAAAAGACAATACGGAATTCGTGGATTCCATTCTGAGAATGAAAATGATCTGATACTGATCCGGTTCGGGAAAAGTGGTATATAAAAGCTCTTTTTAAGGCCGGTATACCTTGACAAAGAAGGTATATTCATATAAAATAGTTTCGTTCGCTTATGAACGAACTGCAGAGGTATCGAAGAGGTCATAACGAGGCGGTCTTGAAAACCGTTTGTCCGCAAGGGCACATGGGTTCGAATCCCATCCTCTGCGCTTTAGTCGCAGCATAGGCTGCGGCTTTTTATATCCCTGAGATTATCTTGTTTATTCGGCAGAAGTACCCAAGTGGCCGAAGGGGCTCGCCTGGAAAGTGAGTAGGTCGTTAATAGCGGCGCGCGGGTTCAAATCCCGCCTTCTGCGCTTATGGATTGATACATCGGAAGGTGTATCTTTTCATTTATATTAAAATATCAGGAGGAATGTGTTTATGAAACTGATTATTAAGAATGATTATGATGCTATGTGCGATTGGGCGGCAAAGCACATAGCGAAAGCAATAAACAAACATAAAGAGGACAGACCTTTTGTACTCGGACTGCCTACCGGATCATCACCGCTCGGAGTATACAGGAAGCTTATCGAGATGAACAAGGCAGGAAAGGTAAGTTTCAGGAATGTGGTTACTTTTAACATGGATGAATATGTAGGGCTCAGCCACAGACATGAGCAGAGCTACTGGTATTTCATGCACGACAATTTCTTCAATCATATTGATATTCCGGCAAAGAATGTGAATATCCTTAACGGAATGGCAAAGGATCTTGAAGAAGAATGCAGAAAATATGAAGAGAAGATTGCTTCCTACGGCGGAATTGATTTGTTTATGGGCGGAAGCGGTGTTGACGGACATATAGCATTTAACGAACCGTTTACATCACTCAACTCACGTACCGGGGTAAGAAATCTGACACAGGATACAATCATCGTAAATTCACGTTTCTTCGGAAACGATACAAAGAAAGTTCCTACAAAAGCACTGTCAGTAGGCGTAGGAACAGTAACTGATTCCAAAGAAGTACTTCTTCTGATCAACGGACATAACAAAGCACGTGCACTCAAGCATTGCGTAGAAGGCGGGGTTGATCATGCATGGACGATAAGTGCACTTCAGCTTCATAACAACGCTTATATAGCATGCGATGAACCTGCCTGCGGAGAATTAAAGGTTGACACATACAAGTACTTCAAAGAAGTGTATAAAAATGAAAAATAAACCGGAATAAGGAGAATTAAAAATGAGTAATCCATATGCAGGAACACAGACAGAAAAAAATCTTGAAGCGGCATTTGCCGGTGAATCACAGGCAAGAAATAAATATACTTATTTTGCATCGAAAGCAAAAAAGGAAGGATTCGAGCAGATAGCTGATTTATTCCTTAAGACAGCTGACAATGAAAAGGAACATGCAAAACTGTGGTTTAAGGAATTAAACGGAATCGGAACTACAGCAGAGAATCTTGCAGCTGCAGCAGACGGTGAGAATTATGAGTGGACGGATATGTATGAAGGTTTTGCAAAGACCGCAGAAGCAGAAGGATTTGCTGACCTTGCAAAGAAATTCAGACTTGTGGCAGCAATCGAGAAGCGCCATGAGGAGAGATACAGAGCTCTTCTTCATAATGTAGAGGCACAGGAAGTATTTGCAAAGAGTGAAGTAAAGGTATGGGAATGCAGAAACTGCGGACATATCGCAGTCGGAGAAAAGGCTCCGGAAATATGTCCTACATGTGCACATCCTCAGGCATATTTCGAGGTTCATACAGATAATTTCTGATTTTATACTATCAAAAACCAGGGAGATTGCATACAGATGCAGTCTCCTTTTCGATTATATAATAGAAATTGCTCCACATTTCCTATTGTTATTTTCATGAACATACGGTGACTTTTATAGTATAATCATTGTATGAAAGCAAACACGAAAGACAGCACGAGAGACAATACATGCGGTTTTATAACGAAAACCAAAGCATACGGTTGTCGGTGAAACTGTAATCTGCCTGATTAAGCCCTTTCAGATAGGACAGGTATGATTTTACTGTGCTGCCGATAAGCATACGCTGCTGAAGGTTCATCGACATACCATATCCGTCAAATACCCTGGCAAGCAGTTCATCCAGGGTCATCGGATCAGCAAGATAAGATTTTATCTGTTCTGCTGTTTCCAGGGTCTTTTTAATATTGTATTCGGCAAGAGGAGCTATGTCGCTTGTCTGAGGAGCATGAGAAGGAACAAAGCAGTCCGCTTGCATTTGCCTTACCACATCAAGGGTATCAAGGTATGCCTGAACATCATATAAATATGTGATGTGATATTTCTCGAGTGTGTCAGATCCGGACAGACAGTCGGCAAGGAAAACCACATTGTCTGATGTACGGAATCCTACCATCGAAAAAGTGTGGCCGGGCAGCGGTATAATCTGTAATCCTTCAGGCAGTGCATCCGGAGAGATTTTCTCACAGACAGATTCGTGAGCCATCAGGAATTTATTGCGAAGACCATCCATAGGGAATCCACCGTACAGCATGGCGGGTTCTAAAACGGGGAATTCAGTTACAGCGCTTTCTATGTCATTTGTAAATATACGGCATCCCGTCTGTGACTGAAGATAGTAATTTCCGCCGGTGTGATCGGCGTGTGAATGGGTGTTATATATTGCATTGAGCTTCCAACCCTGACTGTCAAGAATGCGTTTTACTTTTTTTCCGGCATCCTTGTCACTTCCTGAATCAATAATGACCACCTCATCTTTGCCGGTTTTGAAAAAACCGACTTTCACGGGGCAGTCCATATAAAAACTGTTTTCAGCAACCTGTATAAGCTCGTACATAATATAACCTCACATAATGTATATATGAC
>JAGHSD010000072.1 GCA_018066045.1 Candidatus Darwinimomas equi
CATATCGCTGGAATGCTTTTTTTCATCAATGCATTCGAGTAGCCCGGCTTTATGTTCAAAGCTATTGATGGTATTCTGGAGCTGACTATCTAGTACAATTCTGTTTGTTACAACTATTACAGAGTTAAACACGCTCTCATCTCTGTCGTTATGAAGAGATGCTAGACGATATGCAATCCATGCTATAGAATTAGATTTACCCGATCCTGCAGAATGCTCAATGAGATAATTAATTCCCGCTCCCTTTTTCTTTACATCATCTATTATCTTATTTACTACGTCGAACTGGTGATATCTTGGAAAAATCAGTTTGGGCGTTTTAATAGTTTTTGTAACACCATTTTCAATAATTTCTTCTTTTTCAATCACAAAAGAAATGAATCGTTTAATTAGATTCATCAAAGAATCCTTTTGCAGAACCTTCTCCCAAAGGTAAGATGTTGCATAACCATCCTCATTAACCGGATTCCCTGCTCCACCATTGACTCCCGCTCCATTTGATCCCATATTAAACGGGACGAATGAAGTATTAGCATCTTTTAACTGCGTTGTCATCAACACTTCATTTAAATCCACAGCAAAGTACACAAGAAATCGATGATTTAATCTGAATGCAAATTCTTTTGAGCTACGATCTTCTTTATACTGCCTTTTTGCATCACATACATCCTGTCCTTTAAGTTGATTTTTCAATTCAAGTGCAACAACCGGAATTCCATTCACAGACAAAACCATATCTATCGTATCTGTGTTATTCCTTGAATATCTGAACTGCCTGGTACATCCAAGAATATTCTGTTCATATAGTGCATTTGTAGTGTCATTTAATCCGGATTCCGGTTTGAAATAGCACACATTAATATGGATTCCAATATCATCAATACCATCTCTTAATACATGTATCAATCCCTGTTCAGCAATACAATGCTCAAGCCTTGTATAAAGCTTTTCCTTGGCATTATCCTTATAGAATTTTACATAACGTTCCCATGCTTTAGGCTGTGTTTTTTCTATAAACTCGCAAAGGACATCCATATACATGCATTTATCCAAGTCATGCGTTCTATTATGAACCCAAGTGCCATCCTTGGTCTGTCCGTTAAACTGCTGATATCCATTTGATAACAGATGCTGTTCAATATCGTATTCAAATCTTTTTTCGGAAGTATCCATTTTCTTCTCCAATTTATATAATCGATTCTATGGAAGCTTAACTATCTTTGGATCTATTTTAAAGTTTATTCTTGTTCTTTCATCCATAGAACTCAGATGATAATCAAGGAAATCAAACTTCTGTTGATATTTATTATAATATGATAATGCCGCCGTGCATATTTTATCGCATAAATTCAAAATATTTACGCTATATCTTCTATGTATCGGTTCTTCTTTTCCATCTATAACAACTATCTCGGCCGAGTACGACTCACTTGTATATGAAGCCCTTTTATTTCCCTGCCAGATTAGTTCGAAGTATTCATAGTTTAGTTTATTCACGTCAATATTTGGATTCCCCTGATGAAGAAGTGAACATCTTAAGGAATATACTAGTTCACCATTGGAATGTGATAAATGATTTAATCCGTTATTGTCATCATTATTGACATAATCATCATACCAATCCACATATCGCTTCCTTGGTTTCTCTTCCGCGTATTCTGCCTTACCGCAGATATCCGGAAGTGTTAATGCAACTATCAGGGCAGCCATATATGAATCATTATCAAGGCACTGATATACTTCCTTTACTAATTCCTTAATCATGCTGGAACTTCTTTCTTTCCGGTGACATATTCGTAAATGAGTGACTTCTTGTATAGGTTAAGTTTTTCAATTTTCTGCTGTTTGATAGAAATCAATCGATCAATCTGCGAACACTTTTTATCAAGCAGTTCAACCATTTTTGATGCATTGTCAGGCACTAATACAGAGGTTTCACTTAAAAGCTTCCTCGAAATGCTAAACACCTTGATTCCAGACACTCTTTTGCGAAGCTGACTGCGCCATGCGTCAGTAAGGAATAAGTAAGCCAAATATTTGTTGTCCACATTTGGTTTTTTCGAAACAAGAATCACTGTATGGTACCCAGCAAAAATCGTATCATCAATATCGACATATGCAGCATTACCACATCCTTCTCGATCTTCTGAGGTGTCTGCAATAATGAAATCCCCTTTTTTTACAAGACATGATGGATTCGTTTCAAGGTATTCTTTACCAACAAATCTTTTCAGTTCTTCATGAATTGTCACACCGCTATTCCATTTTGCATGAATTTGTCCATAACTTATGACAGGTATTCCTTCTTCGACAAGGTTTTCTTTTGTGATCGGAAGACCCTTTCCAAAATCAAATAGAGTTTTTAGTGGAACGGCACTCCATATTTCTGGAATCTTTTCAATCCACTCAATTCCACTTTCCTTCATAGGCACATTTGGATCGAGACCTTTTGTGACAACTTCGGTGATAAGACTTTGCTTATATGCTTTCAGTTTTTCAATCTGGGCTTCTTGATTTGCTATCAAAACATCGACCTTTTGAGCGTTAGCATCAAGAAACTCTACGATTCTATTCTGTTCATCCCGCGAGCAAATAGGGAACTCCTGCATGCCTAATTTTTTTGATGGAATTCTCATTCTAATGGTATTTAGTCCTCCACTTTCGGTTTCCTTAATTAGGATTCCGTTGCCGAGTCCGCGTAAGCTTCTTTGGAATTCAAATGACTGAAAAATGTAATGGAAGAACTTAATATTCCCATCAAAACGTGGGTAATAAACATAATACACTGGACTAACAACACCTGTATATTTTGACAAGCCTACCGATCCCGATAGTATATTCATGCTATTAACAACTACATCATTCTCTCGAACAATTTTGTAGTCTGAAAGATCTTCTCTTGGTTTATTACCAGAATGATTTTCTCCATCATATATTGTTACACCATCCTTAGCGGATAAAGAAAGAATTGTATTAACTTCTAAGCCTTTATTCTTTTCATTTCTTTCTATCATTAATTGTTTTATTGTTTTTAATCCCCAAGACTCCGGAATTTCTCCAATCCAATCAACGGATGTTTTCTTCATCTTACGCATTTCCAAATAGCTCCTTCATTAAGGCCGTTTCCTCTGCTTCAAGTTCTTTAATCTCATTAAATATATCATTAGATGGAATTGGCGGTACAAATTTGTAAAACAGTCTTGTAAAAGGTACTTCATAACCCACTTTGTCTTTACTTCTGTCCATAAAAGCAACCGGATTATAAAGAAGAACATTTTTGTTGAAATATTCATCAACATTATCCTGTAAAGGAATCAACTCACAGTCACTTGCTCCTTTAGTTGGCTGCATCTGTCCCTTCTTTAGAATTGGCTTTCCGTTTTCATCACAAACAGCAGTTTCAACAGTTACCTTTGTATATCCAAAAAAAACCCTATCGAAAATCTTTGATTCAACCACTAGCCCATTTTCCTCATAAATTGCTTCCTCGAAGTTCTCATATGCCTTCATGATGAGAGCAATGCAGTTGTCATCAAGATCAACCCGTTTATTGCCGATGTTCTTGCGACGCTTTACAAAGCACTTTGATGCATCAATCAGTTGAACCTTGTTGATACGTTTTCCCGACTTTCCCTTGGAAAGAATCCAGATATATGTAGAAATACCGGTATTGTAGAACAAATCTGTTGGTAGCTGAATAATAGCCTCAACAAGATCACCAGCAATAACATGTCTTCGGATTTCAGAAGCTCCACTTCCGGCATCTCCTGTAAATAAGGATGATCCATTTTGGATGATTGCCATTCTTCCAGAACCATCCTTCAGCTTCTTTACTCCATTAAGCATAAACAATAGCTGACCATCAGAAATAGCCGGTAATCCCGGTCCGAATCGGCCATCATTCCCCAGTTTTGCTTCCGCCTCGACCTCAGTCCTTTCCCTCTTCCAGTCGATTCCGAACGGAGGATTACTGATAATATAATCAAACTGGTATCCACTAAATTTGTCATCCGAAAGAGTATCTCCATACATCATTCCTGAAGCATTTCCGCCTTTAATGAGCATATCTGACTTAGCTATTGCAAATGTTTCCGGATTGAATTCCTGTCCAAAACAGGTTAAAACAGCATCATCACTGATATCCTTCAGGCGCTCTGTCAGGCAGCCAAGCATCTGAGATGTACCCATTGCCATATCATACGCAGTTTTAGTACACCCATTTCCCTTGATTTCTTCCCTTTCCGGAGCTATAAGCAGCTCAGCCATTAGGTATATGATGTCACGGCTCGTAAAATGCGCTCCTGCCTGCTCATCATATGACTCTGAGAATTTTCTTATCAGTTCTTCAAAAATATATCCCATATCAGCAGAAGTAATCTTATCAGGAGACATATCAGCCTTTTTCGAAATAAACTCCTGTATCATAACAAAAAGGACATTTCCATCAGCCATGGTTTTTACAGTATCTGCAAATTTGAAGTTTGAAATAATATCTTTAACGTTATCCGAATAGCCCTGCAGATAATCTTCAAAGTTTTCTTCGATATTATCCGGCTCTGAAACAAGTTTTTCAAAATCAAATTTGCTTGTATTATAAAAAGCATATCCGGATGTCTTTGTAAGAGTGCCTTCGATAAGTTTTTCATTTGCTCCGGCTTTATCAAGCTTTTCTTTCATCTCAAGCACAGCCTTCTTAGTAGGCTTCAATGCATCATCAAATCTCTTAAGGACTGTTAAAGGAAGAATGACTTTTCCATACTCATGTGGTTTGAATAATCCCACCAAGTGAGTAGCACTTTCCCAGATAAGATTTGCCTTTTCCTGAATATTTGTATTTGTCTGTTTCTGCAATTCCGAGAAACCCATATTGTTATGTCCTCCAACTATCAACTTATTATTTCTTTAAGAGCGCATACAGCTTGTCCAACTCACTGTCAATTTCATAAACTGTCATCGTTTCCTCTTCTGTTGGATTCGCCAGGTAATTAGCCGGTATAAGATTATATTCCTTTTCTTTAAGATTTTGTTTTGTAACTACAGCTGAAAATCCTTCCTCTGCCGTCTGATTATCTATTGTATTCACTATCTTTTCTATTATCGCATCCGGCAGGTTCATTTCACGTATGCTGTATTTTGCGTCAAGTTCCTTAATCTTATCTATAGCATTTATCAGTACTACTTTATCTGATTTCATCCTGGAGAGTATGATGATGTTCGTTCCTATTGATGTACCTTTCCACAAAGGCGGCAAGGCAACAACAGCCTTAAGCATTCCTGATTCTACCAATTCTTCACGCAAATTGTATGCCTGCTTTTTAACCTGGAAAAGGAAATTGCTCGGTGTTGCGATTACTGCCGTTCCATTTTCGTCCAGATATGATTGTATGGTATTTGATATTGCAGCATATGTACTATCGGAAGCCGTTTTTCCGTCAGGCCTGACTATCCTAATATTAAGCGGTGGATCAACAAATACTTTATTACCATGAACATCTGGCAATACATACGTAAGACTGTCACCGGCATGAATTTTGATGTTGTCATACCCATACATAATCAGCAGCATTGCAGACAAAGCAGCATTGCTGCATGATATTTCTGCAATATTAACACTCGGAAGCATGTCCTTTGTAATTTCCATTGTTGAAAGGCCTACTCCGGATGCAAAATCACAGAAAGTATCATCCTGCCTGATTTTCAGGATCTCTTTTGCGATTCGTCCCAGGCTGGATGTCGTTGCACAATCTCCTGCAAATTCGCTTTTCTTCGATGTTGTTTCAACGATCTCAATCAACCCATCAACCAGGCTTTTTCCCAGTGCATGGTTTCCTTCTTTCTCTTCAAGGTCCATGCTTCCAAGTACATCTATTATCTTCTTGAACTCTTCAGAGGTAACATTCTTTTTCTGATTTGAATATCCCCCGCCGAATAATTCTTTCTGATAGTATTCGATATTCTCCGGGCTCGAAAAGATCCGATATAGGCCATACGCTTTATCGATATATTCAAAGACCGGTATCAATGCATCAATTCCACCCTCTACATCCTTCATAGCGAGCATTTTCTGTGCTCTGGCACAATTCTGCATATCTTCTACCGTCTTAGCTCCTACGTAATTATCCAACGCATATTTTAGGAAAATTAAGCGTATAGTGCTGAAAGATAAATCCTTCGAATAGAGTGCATTCTTAAGCGTATTCATTAAATCCCATAATATTGTGCTTTTGTCTTTGCTATTATCCATTCGACTTCACCATTTCCTTGAAAATAACATCATTTCTTTTTGATTCCAGCTCTACAATTTTCTGAACAATTTTAAGCTTTTCCTGTGTTGCGAGATAGTGAGCTCCTATCTCCTTCTGTTCATTCGATGATGGCACCGGGATATGCACCCCTTTTATCTTGCCTACCGATAATACCGTCATCACAGAACCTGCCACCTGCATCTTCAGCTGATCCTTGCAATAGCTGCTATTTAGAAAAGCCAATAGGTATGAAGGTTCCAATGTTCCCGTACTCTTTATTATGGCGCAGAATGACGGAACAACCGCCCCTGCAGATTCCTGAGTAACCAATGCAGCATCATACGGAGTTGACAGTTTTATTACTATGTCCCCGGCTTCAGTCATCTTTTTCTTGTCTACCAAAGTTTTCAGTCCTTCTTCCGGCATTTCAGAGACATTTATTGTCCCATCTCCGTTAATGCACTTAGGAATTAAAACCTTCCTTTTTTCTATTGTTTCCTCTCCTGCAGCCTGAGCCGTTACTCGTCCCATGATCTGTCCGCCGGCAATTTCGATTCCGCATTCTTCTAATCTCATAATGTTTGTCATACTGCTAACGCCTCTCCGTACATATAATTGATAAAATACTTCTTGGGATTTCTGATTTTTTCTTTGTGATAGTACTTAAGTTTGTTGTCCTTCCATTCTCTGTCGAGATCCGCATCGGTCCATTCTTCACTTCGTTCTATATCACATAATCGTCTCTGGTCCTGAATGTTCCGACATGAAAAGAATGGATCTTCTCTGTTATTTATCCTGAGCTCATCATAGCGTTCTTCACTGATCTCCAGAACATATCTGATTGCATCGTCATGATGATGCTTAACCCTTGGCATTCTTCTTGCCTTTGCAGCTGCTTCCTTTCCGGATGATGCTGCTATTGCGAATATTTTATCAATATAATGATTTCTTCCTACATGCCCACATTTAACACAAACTTCATACAGCTTCATTTTATATCTCCTTTGGTTAACGGTCAAGTACATTTGATTTATTGTTAAAATATTATGATATGTTTTTTATGTTCTTGCTTCGATGAGTAAATAATAGCACATCGGTATTGTACTGTCAATACATTTCTTTGTTTTTTTGATATGTTTTTTATGTACTATATAGTGGCATTATAAAAGCCCGTTTTTTACGAGCTTTTATGTGAAAAAAAGAAGAGATACGGATCTATATCCCCTTTTTACATTTGCATAATTATTATACTTCGATAATATCTGTTTTTTCCAAGCACTTGTTTTTCCTTGTTTTAATTATTCAAATAGCGCCTAGGTTTCTAGACGCTAGCAGACTTTCACCGAATTTACGGAGTATTATTTACACACATTACTGTATGTGGAGGCAACCTAATACCTCCTCTTTGTCGGCTATGCAATTCTGTTTTTCCTCAATGGTTGATGCATTCAGGCCATTGAAAAAGAAGCTCTACTGTGTTATATATCATACTCATAATGGAATAACTCGTCAACTTTCTGCTATATATTATGGGCTGGTATAATAAATAGAACTATGATGCACTACACATAATCTATTTCTTTCTGCTCGTATTCGACTTATAATCATTTAGCTCAGGTTAATCCATTGCTCCTCCTGAGCCTTCCAAACTAACTCATACCCTGTATCTTCCTTGATTGAAACCACTATTGGCATCAATAAGTCTTTTATCAATGAGACTACTGCGGAAAGTTCCACATTATCAATTGCTCTCTTCTTTTTTGTAAATGCATTCCATCTTTGAATATGTGTCGTATCCTCTGTAAAATCCGGATTAAATGCTACTATGTCATCAAATCCCGTCCTTCTATGTTCAAACGTTTCAATAAGGGCTGTTTTCAGCTCTTTTCCATCAAGATCAAGGTTCTTTGCTATCTGATATATGTCATAAAAGTCTTTGTATCTACTGTTTGCCAAGCCTAATGAAACGATAGCTTCAAACTTTTCCGCAATAGCCGAGTAAATCGAATATGCATTAATCCTTGGCGTTTCCATATTTAGCAGAACAGGAAAATCCATTTCGATGCAATCCGGATATATAACATCGCCAAATCCAATATCGATTGATACCGGTATTTTAGTTCTGTCGAGATGAGCCGTTATTGATACATTCACACCATGATATTTCTTAAATTCAGTAATAGCCTTCACAACCATAGAGTTCATGTCATAAGTTAAAGCATCATCAGCATATATTGAAAACACTTCTCTAAATATTTCTGCTATTTCTTCCGGATTGTTATGTACTCTCTGCCCAAGCAGATCAATATCTACCGTCGCTCTCGGGAACTCTCTTCCAAATAATGCATAAAGAAAGATTCCGCCTTTAAGAACGAAATGCTCTGAATACTTAGAAATAGACAACCTGTATATTGATCTTTCCATTGCATAGGATACAAGATTATCCTGCAAAGTCTTTCCTTCCTGCTTTGCAAGATTATTTAGTCTGGTCTTAACAGATGTGGCATTTGTCATACAAGCACCTCCAGATAAGTTTTAAGAATATCTCCGCATTTCAGTTCTTCAGCATATCTGATTAGTTTATTCAGATCCCTTGTGCTGCTGTCGAGGTATTTTTTCAGGATTTCCTTAGTCTCCTCAATTCCGACATCTTCTCTATAGAATATTATGTCGCAGACAGTTTTTTCTATATCATAAATCCTGAATTTGTTGCCTTCATTATCAATAACCTGTATCCCCTTTTCAAACCGATTATCTGTATAATAATGAATCCGGATACTTGGCCATTCAGGAAGTGTTGAAACTTTTGCCTTTCTTGGGATAGCCACATCTATTGCATCCGGTCTGAATGTTGTCAGATTATAAAAAACGGCAGCACTCATAAGGCATATTACTCCGTCCGGTACATATGCATATGCGTAATAATAATCTGAATCATCTCCTGAAAACTCCAGATTTTCATATGTCTTTTTATTTATCTTTTCAAGTATTCCGCTATTTACAAACTGATTGATCTTATACTGAGAATAGCCTGCAGATCTCAGTTCATTCAGAGAATAAAATTTCCTGTCCTTTGCTATCATTTCCGACATATTACAGCCTCGCTACGTTTTATTGTAATTCGGCACTTTTGTACTTTGCCGAATTACAATAAAATTATAGTTTCTCTACACAATTGTGTCAACAGATATGTCAATATAGGGTAAATAATTTCATATGGATGGAAAAACAGAAGAATAAATAATTTCTCATCTCGACATTCCTCTCCGCTCGGGTATACAGTTTACGTGCATGCGTCCTCTCTTTGACACTCGCAGCAAAGCTGCTCGTTCAACTCAAGTCCGCAGTATGCTTCGATGAACCTCGCGTCATAGACGCTCGGTCATCTCGACATTCCTATGGAATGTCAGGTATATAAAGAGAGCCACCGGCAAGTAAACTTGTCGTTGGCTCTCTTTCCATACCTGCATACCGCAGATAATATTATCTCTTTGAAAACTGTGGTGCTCTACGAGCTGCTTTGAGACCCGGCTTCTTACGCTCTTTCATACGCGGATCTCTTGTGAGGTATCCTGCCTGCTTAAGAGCTGCTCTGTAGTCTTCATCAACTCTGCAAAGCGCACGTGAAAGTCCATGACGGATTGCTCCTGCCTGACCTGTGTAACCGCCGCCCTTTACATTAACCTGAAGATCGAACTTTCCACCAAGTCCGAGGAGCTCCAGCGGCTGACGAACGATAACTTTCAGTGTCTCATATCCGAAAAAGTCATCAATGTCTCTTTTATTGATAGTAATCTTGCCTGTTCCGGGCATTACATATACTCTTGCGATAGATTTTTTTCTTCTACCTGTTCCGTAAAATTTTGTACTTGCCATGATTTCTCCTCCCATCAAGCCTTGATCTCAAGAACCTGTGGCTTCTGAGCCTGATGCTTGTGCTCCGGTCCTGCATATACGAAAAGCTTCTTGAACATTGCGTTTCCAAGAGGTCCTCCCGGAAGCATACCTTTAACAGCGTGCTCGATAACCATCTCCGGCTTCTTAGCAAGAAGTTCTCTAAGAGTAGCTTCCTTCATGCCGCCTACATATTCTGAATGATGATAATAAATCTTCTCATCAAGCTTCTTACCAGTAACTTTGATCTTCTCTGCATTTACTACGATTACATAATCGCCGCAATCTGCATGAGGAGTATATATCGGTTTCTTCTTTCCACGGAGAACAGCTGCTACCTCTGTGCAAAGACGGCCCAGTGTGCAACCATCAGCGTCGACAACATACCATGCTCTCTCGACCTTTTCCGGGCTAGCCATAAATGTCTTCATGATTTTCCTCCAAAAATATTAGATGTCACTATTTTTCAGCGACTTTCACGTGGTGATGTCCGGGCACCAAGCGTCAATCGCGCGATTAACAATTATATATTAAGAAACAAAATCTGTCAACTACCATATATAGCGGGGAAATACCCGTCAATCCTCATAATAATCGATTCCCACCAGTGTCAGACCCTTTGCCGGCATAGTCTGCCCCGCCAGCTGCCTGTCTCTGCCCTCGATAATCTCTTTCACATGCTCCGGCGGATACACTCCCATACCGACCTTGATGAGTGTTCCTGCTATGATCCGCACCATGTTGTAGAGGAATCCGCCTCCGGTAATATGAATGGTGATTATATCTCCGTCCTGATAAATCTCAAGTGAATGCACCGTCCGCACCGGACTTGACGCCTGGGATTTTATCGAACAGAAACTTGTAAAATCATGAGTTCCGACAATATAACCCGTCGCCTCTCTCATTTTTTCAACATTCAGATTGAAATAGCAGAAATGCGAATACAGTCTTTCCGTCGGTATATCAATCCTTCTGTTAAGAATACGGTATTCATAGGTCTTCTCACAGTCTCTCTTTCGCGGATGCCAGTCAAGCGGGACTTCATCCGAATACTGGACCCTTATATCTTCCGGCAGTCTCTGATTCAGGGCAAATGCAAACTTATCCGCTGCCATTTTCGTTTTTTCAGTGTCGAATACGGCAACATTTCCGTATGCATGAACACCTGCATCCGTCCGGCTGGCTCCGATGACTTCAACAGGTTCCTGACACAGATCGGTAAGGGCAGTATCCAGCACCTCTTCAATAGTAATTCCGTTAGGCTGTTTCTGCCATCCGCAGTAATTTGTCCCGTCGTATGCAATTATCAGTCGAATGCGTCTCACCGGTTTTTCCGTTTCTTACTTCACCTTGATCTTAATAATTATCATCAATACAAGAAATGCAAATATCAGTACATATGCCACACGGTCTATCGTCTGATACTTCAGCGGTTTAAGTTTTGTCCTTCCCTCGCCGCCGTGATAACAGCGTGCCTCCATGGCCGTTGCCAGTTCGGTCGCGCGTCTGAATGCCGAAACAAAAAGCGGTATCAGAAGCGGTATCATGGCCTTTGCCTTGGCAACAAGTCCGCCTTCCTCAAAGTCGGCACCTCTTGCCATCTGTGCTTTCATTATCTTGTCCGTTTCCTCGACAAGTATAGGTATAAATCGAAGTGCTATGCTCATCATCATAGCGATTTCATGTACCGGAACCTTAATCACTTTTAGGAATCCCAGTGATTTCTCCAGTCCGTCCGTCAGGCTGTTCGGCGTAGTGGTGAGTGTCATTATGGAAGCGCCCGTCACCAGACATATAAGTCTGACTGCCATCCATACAGCAGTCCTGATTCCTTCTTTCGTGACAGTGATAAACCATATCCTGAAAACCACTTCTCCGCTCGTAAAGAACAGATTAAAAAATACACTTATCAGAAGAAGCACAAGTATTGCCTTAAGTCCCCGGAACATAAATCCCACCGGAACCTTTGACAGAATGATCAGTATCGCAAGTGCAGCGACCGCTGCTCCGTATGCTATCCATGAATTACACAGGAAAAGAGAGACGATATATATCATCGTCCCGAAAAGCTTCGTCCTGGGGTCCAGCCGGTGAAGCACCGAATCAGCAGGATAATATTGTCCCAGTGTAATATCTCTCAGCATTTTTTCATATATCCGATCAGCGACTTCGCAAGTTCTTCAACAGTAATGGTGTCGTCGGAAATATCATATCCGGCTTCACGCAGTGCCCGTGCGATATGCACAGCCTGAGGTGCCGAAAGCCCCATCTCCTCAAGTTCATCCACATGCCTGAATACGCTGTGAGGCGTTCCATCAAATGCTGCCTTCCCGCGATTCATAACAATAAGACGCTTGGCATATCTGGCAACATCCTCCATGCTGTGTGATACAAGGATTACCGTTATTCCTAATTTTTCCTGAAGAGCTTTGAAAAGCGAAAGCACTGCTTCTCTTCCCTCCGGATCAAGTCCGGCAGTCGGCTCATCAAGAATAAGATATTCGGGCTCTATGGCAAGCACCCCCGCTACAGCCACACGTCTCTTCTGTCCGCCTGATATCTCAAACGGAGATTTGTTATAAATCTCCTGCGGTATTCCCACCATCTGCAGCGCCCTGTGCGCCTTTTCGTACGCCTCGTCACGGCTCAGTCCTTTATTCATCGGGCCGTAAGCAACATCTTTAATTATCGTCTCTTCAAAAAGCTGATACTCCGGATACTGGAATACCAGTCCCACCTTCTGACGAAGTGTCTTGAGACTGTACCCTTTTTCATATATGTCTTTTCCGTCGAACAGTATCCTGCCCCCGGTAGGTTTCAGCAGTCCGTTAAAATGCTGTATCAGCGTAGACTTTCCCGAGCCTGTTCTTCCGATCAGACCCACAAACTCGCCTTTGTCTATCTCAAGACTCACTCCCTGTATAGCGTATGACTCAAGAGCTGTCCCGGCATTATATTTATGTTCAAGATTTTCGAGTTTTAAGCTCACTGATAAGTTCCTCTATCGTTATGATTCCGTCCCTCAGGGGGAGCCCGGCATTTTTCAAAAGTCCTGCAAGTTCTGTTACCTGCGGCACATCAAGCCCGCATTCGCGGAGTGTTTTATAATCAGCAAATACCTCCCGCGGGGTACCGTCTGCTCTCACCTTGTTCTTATCTATTACAACAACCCGCTTTGCTGCCGCAGCCTCTTCCATGTAGTGGGTTATCATTATGATAGTGATTCCCTCTTCGCGATTCAGCTTTGATACCGTTTCAATGATATCCCTGCGTCCGATTGGATCCAGCATCGCCGTCGGCTCGTCCAGCACTATGCATTTCGGCTTCATCGCAAGTACACCGGCTATGGCTACTCTCTGCTTCTGTCCGCCGGAAAGATTGTTGGGACTCTTGAGAAGATACTCTTTCATGCCTACGGTACTGCTCACCTCATCCACGCGCCGGCGCATCTCGTCCGACGGGACACCTAAGTTTTCAGGTCCGAACGCGATATCCTCCTCAACCACATTTGCCACTATCTGGTTGTCCGGATTCTGGAATACCATGCCGACATTCTTTCTTATGTCGAGCATCCGGGATTCATCTTTCGTATTCATTCCTATCACAAGAACATCCCCGAAGGTTGGAAGCAGGATGGCATTAAGCATTTTGGCAAATGTTGACTTCCCGCTGCCGTTTCTTCCGAGTACGGCAATAAAATCCCCGGCGTTCACTTCCAGATTAATGTCATCAAGTGCTCTCACGCTCGACTCAATCTGATCGTTTTCATCGCGGATGATGTAATCAAATGTAAGATTTTTTACGTCTATCAAACCCATATCTTTATGGCTCAATGAATTTTACCAAATAGGATAATAAAATGCAAGGATAGCGGAGCGCAGACCGAACCGTTCGAATCCTCCTTCACACACAAAAATCCCAGGGTCCATGCCCTGGGATTACTACGGCGTGAGAGGGCGCAGATGTCCTGTGGACATCGGGTTTTGCGCCGACCGGAGCGGAGCGCAGACCGAACCGTTCGAATCCTCTTTCACACACAAAAATCCCAGGGTCCATGCCCTGGGATTTCCACGTGCGTGAGAGGATTCGAACCCCCGACACCTTGGTCCGTAGCCAAGTGCTCTATCCAGCTGAGCTACACACACATTGCAGGAACCAATTATAGATTCCTGCTTTTATTTTGTCAACCTCCAAATGTCGGAGGCTCGGGATCGCGTCCTACTCTTGAATCAACGATATGATCATCCTTCATGCAGACAACGCCGGATGCGTTGGTTGCCCACTTTGTTCCGTCCTTATCCTTGACGGTCTTTTTCTTCATGATCTTACCTGATGTATTAACTAAATAATCTGTATCATTTACCGTGATAACCTCATAAGTAAGATCCTTGGATGCCTTCTGAAGCTTTCCCTTGTAATACAGGCATCCGTCTTTATTGTTTGATCCGTTATATCCTTCTCCGGATTCGTGGAAATAGAATGTATCCGGCGTATCACTGCCGTCCATGATCTGGTACTTTCCGTGTTGCACGCAGCTCTGATTGAATGTACCGAAGAAATATGTGGCATAATCCGAACCGTCGGCATTTGTATACAGCTTGCAGAGTCCCCATACCGGAGTTCCCCACTGATTAAAGTAATAACGCTTCTTGTTGGTTCCTATTCTTCGAAGATCCGATACAGTCGGTATACCGTCTTCATCATATGCCGGGAAACCGCTGTTTGTAAAATAGAACCACATAACATCGTATGCATAGTTTCCTGCAAGTTCATCCGGCGGAGTGAGCGAATACCATCCGAGATGATCCGAACCGTCAGGATCATAATACTTATAACCGCCGATACCTTCCTCGTCAGCTACTTTAACCCATCCTGTCTGAAGAGCTCCCATCTGATCGAAGCAGTATCTCTTGTTGTCAACTCTCTTCTCTGCATAATCAGCTCCGTCACCGGCACAGTATTTTCTTCCGGTAGACGGTGAGAAATAATACCAGTGAATATTGGCATCATCAAGCGGACCCGCTTTCTTTTCCCCGCCATCCGGATCTTCAAGTCGCTGCCATCCGGTAAGGAGATGTCCGTCATCAAGATGACAGAAATACATGTTCTCCTGAATCCATCCGGTCTCCATATGTCCGTCATCATTGAAATGATATGTCTTATCGTTTATTGTTTTCCATTTGTCTCTGACCATCTTGCCGTTTGCATCAAAATAGCAATAGTAAGTTCCGTCGGAATCCTGAGTCTTGACCCATACATTTCCGGTAAGTTTACCATTCTCGTCAACGTAATACTCATCTTCAACTATCTGGTTCTTTACAAGTTCATTACCATTGTAATAGTAATAATCAGATCCCTTCTGAACCCAGTCAGCACGGGCAGTAAATGCTCCCGCTATGATCATTACCATTGCCATTGCCGGTATCAGATATCTTTTCATCCATCGCACCTCTCAAAGTGACAACTTTACGAATACTATTTTACCACATATTGTGGTTCTGTCTATATAAAAATACTAAATAAACGCTTGCGGAAATCTTACGTCTACCTTTCGCTGTACCACCTTCCGGCCGCACCGCACGGAAGCACCAGGCCGCCCTTTTCAAGCGGTATTCCCACCTCATCCGCATACACTTTTCCGCCGAATTCGGACTTTATGATGACATTCAGCATATAAGCTAAAACGCCGGGCTGAAGTCCCGTTGTATATGAATTTATCAGGAAAAACAGTGCATCTTCGGACAAGAGGCCTGCACACAGTCTGACAAGGTCATACACCGAATCCTCGATTTTCCATATCTCACCCTTCGGGCCGCGTCCGTATGACGGGGGATCCATGATGATGGCTTCATACCGGCTGCCGCGTCTTAATTCACGTTCTACGAATTTAATGCAGTCATCAACCAGCCAGCGCACGGGTCTGTCAGCCAGCCCGGATGATTCGGCGTTTTCCTTTGCCCAGTTCACCATCCCCTTGCTCGCATCCACATGTGTCACTGCCGCTCCGGCCGCCGCTGCCGCAAGTGTCGCACCTCCGGTATATGCAAACAGATTCAGCATCCTTACCTTTTTTCCGCTTTTCACGCGTTTTGCGATCAGCTGCGAAAACCAGTCCCAGTTGGCTGCCTGCTCCGGGAACAGTCCTGTATGCTTGAAGCTGAAAGGTTTAAGGTTAAATGTCAGCGTTCCGCCGCAGTTTTCCGGCAGGTCATAGCTTATCTGCCACTGATGCGGCAGGTCAATGAATTCCCACTCTCCTCCGCCTTTTGACGATCTGTGATAATGTGCATTGACCTTCTTCCAGTCCTTCCCTGTTTTCGGAGTTTTCCATATGACCTGAGGATCCGGGCGCACCAGTCTGTATCCGGCCCAGTCCTCCAATTTCTCTCCGTCTCCTGTATCAATTACTTTGTATTCTTTCCATCGGTCTGCCGGTATCATGAATTCTCCTTCCGACTGTCTGTCTCGATTATCCTTTTCACTGCTTCGAGCAGGTCTTCTTCGGTGTAATCCGCAGTCACATCATATTTTCCGTCTTCACCGGCCGATCCCGTTCTGACAAGAACGGTTCTGCACCCGGCATTTTTCCCTAACTTTATATCTCCCGTCCTGTCTCCTACGACCCATGAGGAGGATATGTCAATATTGTATCTCGCGGCTGCTTCCTCTATCATTCCGGTGTCGGGCTTTCTGCAGTGGCACCTGATTTTCAGTTCGGGTATCTCACCGGGATATCCTTTGTCGGGATGATGCGGGCAATACAGAATATCGTCAATATAGGCCCCTTCGCGCCCCAACAGCGTCTTCATCTTTCTGTGAATTTCCTCGACCTGTTCAACCGTGCATTCTCCCCTTGCAATCACGGGCTGATTCGTAACAACTATTGCCAGATATTCGGATTTATTGAGCATCCTTATCGCTTCGACTGCATTTTCCTCCAATTCAAAATCATCGACGTTCCTCAGGAAACCCTTATACTTGTTGATGGTTCCGTCGCGGTCAAGGAATACCGCCTTCTGTTTATTCTTCAGGTTTCCGGCACTCACTATGCCGCCTGCCACATCTCTTTCCGTTGCCTCTACTCTGTCCGGAGTTCCCACATCGCGGATAAATTCCGGAGTGCGATATGCGTAAACGGCCTTATCCTTCAGAATCCCGGCAAGCAGGTCCTTCTCGAAATTCATTTTTTTCGGTTCCCTCACGTATGAACATATCTCCGGATTCAGGATATAGATTCCGGAATTTACCAGATTCTCATACCAGTAATCCCTTGTATTATGCTTTGAATCAAAACGCAGCACTCTGTTATCTCCGTCGGTAACGACAAGGTCGGAATCGTAGGGATGAATATTCGGGTGTGCAAGCAGCGTCACGAATGCATTTTTCTCATTATGAAACTTTATCATGCGCTCTATGTCGAAATCAAAGAATATATCGCCCATCATGAAAATGAACGGTTCGGCCTCTTTGTTCAGATAATACAGTGCTCCGGCGGTTCCGAGCGGTTCGGTTTCTTCCACATAGGAGATATTCATCCCGAGTCTGCTGCCGTCACCGAAGTATTCTCTGATCTGGTTTCCAAGATTTCCTATGACTAAAACCGCGTCACTGATTCCGTATTCTTTCAGCTTTATCAGCTGCCATTCCAGAATCGGACGGCCTGCGATGGGATACAGGTTCTTGGATATTTCGTTTTTTGTCAGACTTGCAAGACGGGTCCCCTGACCCCCTGCCATTATTACAGCTCTCATTTTTCACTATACACTTTCTATAATAATTGTGATATAATCCCCTTCGGAACAAAACCAATTAAAATATGGAAGGAGATATACTATGCCATTAGTTACATCAAAAGATATGTTCGCCAAAGCTTATAACGGCGGATATGCAGTAGGTGCTTTCAATGTTAACAACATGGAAATCATCCAGGGTATCACAGAGGCCTGCTACGAGGAAAATGCTCCCGTTATTCTCCAGGTTTCAAAGGGCGCTCGTGCTTACGCTAACAGCCATTATCTTGTAAACCTCGTTAAGTCAGCACTTGAGTGCTATCCGGAACTTGAAGTTTGCCTTCACCTTGATCATGGTTCGGATTTCGAGATCTGCAAAGCATGTGTTGATGACGGATTCACATCAGTTATGATCGACTGCTCAAGCAAACCTTTCGCAGAGAACATCGAAGTTACCAAGAAGGTTGTTGAGTATGCTCATGCACACGGTGCAGTTGTTGAAGCAGAGCTCGGAACACTTGCAGGTGTTGAAGACGAAGTTAAGGTTTCTGCTGAAGATTCTTCATATACAAGACCTGCCGATGTTGAAGAGTTTGTTAAGGCTACAGGCTGTGACTCTCTTGCAATCGCTATCGGAACAAGCCACGGTGCTTATAAGTTCAAACCTGAGCAGTGCACAAGAGATGAGAACGGTATCCTCGTTCCGCCGCCACTCCGTTTCGACATCCTTGATGAAGTAGTTAAGAGACTTCCGGGATTCCCGATCGTTCTTCACGGATCATCATCTGTTCCTCAGGAATGGGTTAAGATCATCAACGAGAACGGCGGTGCAATGCCTGACGCAGTAGGCGTCCCGGAGGCACAGCTTCGTGAAGCAGCTAAGTCTGCAGTTTGCAAGATCAATATCGATTCCGATATCCGTCTTGTTATGACAGGAAGCATCCGTCAGTTCTTTGCAGAGCATCCTGACAAATTCGATCCCCGTGAGTATCTTAAACCGGCAAGAGCAAACATCAAAGAGATGGTTCGCCATAAACTTGTTGATGTACTCGGATGTGCAGGAGCAGCTCATTATCACGATTGATCACTCTAATATAATTTTTATTGCGGTGCCGCTGTATGCGGCACCGTATTTTATTGCCTGTGATATGTATCGCATCTTTGTCTCTGTCTCGTACTGTCTGTTTGTGATCTGTTTACATGCAAATCTTGCAAGTGCTTCCAGCTGATCGGCTCCTCCGCCCTGAACACGCTTCGTCTGTATCAATATGCCCGGCAGTCTTGCTTCAAGCGGCATCATCTCTATGCTGAAACTTCCCGTCTCCGAATCTCCTGCGGTGATTACATGATATCTGTTGCCGAGCATTGAACACAGTCCCAGTACCAGCCCGTGGTAGAATATCCTGTCGGAATCCGGTGAATTGAACTCTATTGTCTGAACTATGAGATTATATATATGACGCCGCAGTGCTTCCGTATCGGCACGGTATATCGCCTCTCTGACACTCATTGCCGTTGCCTTCGGTATAATAGGTTCAAACTGTACCAGAATCTTCTTTCCGAACATAAAAGATATCTCTCTGTTCGGTATGGTTATCTCACACATATAATCACCGTCAAACTGCATCTCGGCTTTCACTGCCTTGAAATATCCGTTCGCAATCATATAACTGTACAGCGCACTCGGATCCTCGTCGTTATCCGGATCTATACTTGTAATATCTATCCGCACTCCTATGGTTTTCGACTGCATCATTATCTCAAGCTGTTCAAGCATCGAAAGATCTGCCTTATCAAGAAACGTGTTTATCACGTCATTGTTTCCGGTCATCTCCCAGAAAGGCAGAGGCCTGCAGTTCTCATTAAAATAATTCATTATGGACCAGGGATTATATACCTCAGTATCTCCGAACTGATATATCGAGTACCAGTTTTTGATCTCCTGCTCTTTTACTTCGGCTCCGAAATGATCCGTTATTTCCTCAACCTCTTTCCATGTAAATCCGAAGCAGTCCCCATACTTTTTGTCCAATACGGTATTTATTTTAATATTTGATATTCCGTCAAATATTCCCTGTTTGGACAGATTAAGTATTCCGGCCATAAATGCGAATCTCAGATTTCTGTTCTCCTGAAAACCTTCATAATAAAATGCTCTGAAGAAATCCGTCATTTCCTCGCTGTAGCCGTATTTATGTGCGTAATAAACCGGTGTGTCGTATTCATCTATAATTACAACAGCTTCCTCGTCATAATATTCATAGAGCATCCTTGAAAGCATATATAACGACGATTTAAGCTCCGAAGTATTGTATCTCCCTGTCAGTATCTTTGTAAAATACACCCTGTCCATCTGCGAGCATTTTTCGGATTCCATAAGCACACGGTGTCTGTCGTATTCATCTATGATCAGTTTTGATATTTTCTCGTATGCCGTAAACCAGTCTTCAAATCTTACCGACCTGAAATCAAGATAAATGACAGGATACTTTCCCATATAAGCTTTGTATTCGTCTCCTTCGGCCCATATCTTCCTGTTTCTGAAGTATTTTGTATTATCTTCGTCCGACAGCTCGAAAAACGTCCTTATCATATCTAAATTAAGTGTCTTACCGAATGCTCTCGGTCTTGTATACAATGATACAACCGCCTTCTCATCAAGAATTTCTTTTATCATCAGTGTCTTATCTACATAGTAATACTCCTCGGACACCTTCCTGAACTTCGTTACGCCGATAGGTATCGGCCTGTTTTTCATGGTACTCAAAGCCGGCGGAGCGGATACTTTGTATCTCTCATCCACCGGTTTTCTGGCATTGGCCGGAATCACCCATCTGCCTTCTTCCTTATATGCACCCTCGATTCTCCCTGTTTTGCACAATTCGTTCACTCGGCGCTCACTTAGAGACCATATCTGGGCTGCTCTTTTTATGTTCATCGTTGGAATCATTGATTTTACTCACTTTTTTCAACTTGCTGAATATTATATTTATTATTCCGAATAATGTCAAGTTATATTCCGCACTTCGTTATATTTTATTCCGAATAATGTATTTTTTGATTAATGCCTAAAATCAATTTTTTTAAACTTTACTGACTTATCTTGATTACTGATTAAGTTTTTAATTTTTGATGCGAAATTTTGTTCGAATTTTCGGCAGGCCGTATCTGATAACAAAAAGCAGAAAAAAATAAGAAAAAGGCGAAAAATCATACGGCAGCAAAAAAAAGGGAGGAAAGGATCCTGATAAAACCGGGGAGAAAAAAGCTGATTTACACGACCGGTTTTACAGGGAGGAGGCATCGATTATCAGATTATGAAGCCTGAACAACCGCAGCAAATCATAAAGTGCACAAAAGAGAAAAGAGGGGGCCGGGGAGAAAATACGCGATATCTGATTACAGGGAGGAGGACATATTTCGTGAAAAAAAAGGATAAGAAAAAGGACGCAGCGTGAATTTTCTGCGTCCTTCCGAATTGTGGTACTGATTTGAATATTTCTACAGGTTGGGGAAAAATAAGTTGTGAGGTTTCTGCCTCCTCCCTTTTAATCTCCCTTTAAAATGATTCGACGGATAATGTTGAAATCTTTATTTTATGTACGTACAGATCTTGCACGGCGTACGGTAATGTGCGTTGGAAATCACTATTCCGGTCGTAGAATTGCTTGCGTGGATTACCTGTCCTCCGCCTATATACATTGCTACGTGATTTATCGTTCCTCCGCTTTCGTAGAAGAACAGATCTCCCGGCTGAGCATATCCTTCATCTATTGCAGTTCCTCCCGCTGCCTGTGCCGAACTGTTCCTTGCTATAGATATACCGAAATGTTTATATACCTGCATTGTAAATCCCGAACAATCGCATCCGTCTGTGAGGCTTGTCCCTCCATATACGTAAGGATTTCCTAAGAACTGCTTTGCATACGCTACCAGAGCCGTCCTTGTTGCACCTGATACTCCCTGCGGAATCGACTGTGCGGGTTCTTCTGACTTCTTTGTCACAGGTTCTTCGACTATAAACGGTTCAGCCTCTTCATCGGACTCATCTTCCTCTTCCTCTTCAGGCTCCGTCTCGTCCTCATCATCATCTTCTTCAACATTCAAAGCTTCAACCGTTTCAGACTCTGTTTTCTTTTCTGATGCTTTTGTTTCCTGAGTCTTCGGAGTTTCCGGTCTTGATTCGATAGTTTCCGGTTCCGCCTTCGTCTCTGCTTTGGTTTCTTCCTTCGTTTCCGCCTTTGTTTCTGCTTTTGTTTCTTCTGTTTTCTTTGTTTCTTTTTCTTTGCCGCTTTCGGCCTTTTTCGCCTCTTCGAGTGCTTTCATTGCTGCATCGGCTTCCGCTTTCAGCCTTGCTGATTCGGCCGCCTTTGCTGCCTTTTCCTCTTCGCTCAGTTCCTGATTGTATGATATTGATGTATCTATATAATCCTTAAAAACATATCCTTCCAGATCATCATCTACCTGGATCTTAAGGAACTGTCCTTCCTGACCGGTAACTATGTAATGCTCTCCTTTTGCAAGAAGTGTCAGCGTTCTGGCACTTGAATTCGGCTTGTCGCGCAGTCGCAGGCTTGCCGTGTCTTTTACGGTTCCCCATGTCACGCCTCCCTCGTCTTCGGTAACTATTACCTCCTGAACGGGAGTAACCTCTTCAACCAGTTTAGTTGCCGCTTTTTCCGTCTTTGCATCATTTATCTCTATCGTTCCGGATGCAACCATCTGAACTGATTCCGCAAGGGCCTTTTCGGGCTCTAAATTTCTCGCGTAGTAATTATTAAGTGCTACCGAGATACCGCTCAGCGCGGCGTCCGTCTCCAGATTCATTCCCGCATAGGCCGGTACCGCGTACAGAACAGCCAGTACTGCAGCAAGGAGCATTACGATATTCAGTTTTCTTCTCATGTAGCTCCTTTCTTACTTATATGCCGCTTTCCATCTCTAACATCAGTGCCGAAACAAGTGCCATTCCCGCTGTTTCCGTACGAAGTATTCTTCGTCCCAGCGTTATCGGCTCTATTCCCGCTTTCGATGCATCCTCAACTTCCGATTCGCTGAATCCGCCTTCCGGGCCTATGAATATCCCTATGCTGTCGATTTTACGCGCTCCTGCGTCCGTTAGCAGCTTTTTCAGCTCACCCGCTCCGTTCTTATGCTCATACGGTATAACGCGTCTGGCGAGCTTCTGTGCGTCCTGAACGGCATCTTCCCATTTCATAACGGGCGATATCTCCGTAATCCGGCTTCTCTGAGACTGTTCAGCTGCCGCTGCCGCGATTTTTCTCCACCGCTCGGTCTTCTTCTGCCTTCCCGCACTGTCAAGCTTTACAACGCATCTGGACGTCTCTACGGGCACTATCTCAGCCGCTCCGAGCTCGACGCACTTCTGAATAATGAATTCCATCTTATCAGCCTTCGGCAGTGCCTGATAAAGCACTATCCTGCACGGCAATTCCGAGTCGCATGCATTTTCCTGTATGATATCCGCCGTTATTTCATCCGGACCGATACCGCTTACTGCAGCTATAACGTTTCTTCCCTTTCCGTCGCTGACAAGGATATCATCGCCGGTCTGTATCCGCATAACATTTTTCAGATGATTGTAGTCATCCCCTGTTATACGAACCTGTGTATCTGTAAAGTTTTCAGTGAAAACATGTATCATTTTTTTCTTGCTGTAATGTTGACCCACTCTCCAAGATGATTAATCTCTACGATCTCGAAATCAGGGTTTCTGTTAAATGCTTCCGTAACCTCTGCCTCTTTGGTGTCGATAATGCCTGAAGTTATGAAAAGGGCTCCCGGCTTCATATGTCTTGCGACTTCGTCAATCAGCATGATGATTACCGGTGCAAGAATATTTGCTGCGATAATGTCATACTTCTCATATCCCGTCTGATCCTGCACTTTACGGTCATCTATTATATTTCCGCATATAACTTCAAAAGTTGTTCCTGTTTCAATTCCGTTCTGTCTGCAGTTATCTCCGACCGCATCTATCGCATTGTCATCCAGATCCGTACCGACAACATGTGCGGCGCCAAGTTTAAGTGCAGCAATGCCAAGTATGCCGCTGCCGGTTCCTATATCGCACACCTCATCACCCGGCTTCACATACTTTTCAAGCTGCATCATGCACAGCTGTGTCGTTTCATGTCCGCCTGTTCCGAATGCGGTTCCCGGATCTATCTCTATCAGTATCTTGTCCTTATCCTCAACGGGAACATTCTCCCACGTCGGTTTGACAAGTATGCTTCCCACACTTATCGGATGGAAGAATTCTTTCCAGTTGTTAATCCAGTCAACATCCTCAGTGCGTCCCTCGATAAGTTCCGCTCCGTTTCCGAACTGTTCAAGAGTTTCCTTCGCATCCGCAAGCTTTCGCTCAAGCTCCGGATCATCCGGATCAAGATAAAAGCTTACCGTTGCCATACCGTCATCCGGTCCCATCTCCGGAAGAATATCTATAAACATTCCTTTGGTTTCTTCCTGAGAAAGAGGTTTATGGTCTTCCACCTCTATTCCTTCTATTCCGACATCACAAAGCAGTGCCGACAAAATGTCGACACTGTCATTTGATATTTTAAAGCTGTATTTATTCCACTTCATAAAATATTATGCTCCGCGTACCCAAGCTCCGTCTTCGCCAACATAGAACGAATCGATTCTCTGATTTCTAACCAGTGCACCGAGATCTGCTCCGTTTGCCGGATTGAAGTAATAATACTTTCCGTCTATCGTCTGCCAACCTGTAGCCATAGCACCTGATGACTTGAAGTAGTATCTCTTTCCGTTTATATCCGCCCACTGATTCTTGAGCATAGCACCTTGTGTTGACGATGTCGGATCCGGATTCAGGTAATACCACTGTCCGTCGCTCGTCTTAACCCAGCCGGTCTTCATATCTCCGTTTGTCGGATCCAGATAATATGTCTGATTGTTTACCGTAGTCCAGCCGGTCTTCATAGCACCTGTTGAATCGAAGTAATACCACTTGCCTGATATCTTCTCCCATCCGTTTGTTCTTAACTTACCGTCCGGATATCTGTAATACCACGTATTATTTATTTTAACCCATCCGACCTGAGTAGTATTGGTATTGACAGTGCCTCCGCTGATTGCCGATCCCGAAGGATCAAACTGACCCGAACCGTCAGATACTTTATTCTTGTCAACATACTGACTGTCTGACTGTGCCCACTCCGATTTCTTTGCATTCGATGAGTCTGTATTCGGAACACAGCGAACTTCGAATGTATAATCACCTTCGTTTGTCATCCAGGGATAGAAATTCATGGATGTGCCTGAAACACATGCAAACTCTGCTACAGTCCTATCATTTCTTCTGAGTCTTATATCATAAGCACCGCTGCAGTTTTCATCTTCCGGTTTCGACCACTTGGCCTGTCCGAGAGATGTTCCTGTCTTCCACTCCAGATCCTGAGGTTCACTGTACTGACCCTTAAGCGGCTTAAGCGTAACCGTAACCTTTAAACCATAATATCCGTCTCTGGAAGTTGTAACCGATTTAACCTTGATTTCCGAGCCATCCGTAGCAGTTACACTTGCTTTGGATTTGCTTGTAAAAATATAGCTTCCTGATCCCGATGTGATATCCGCATAAAACTTAAGTGTTATGGTATCACCTATCTTGATTGATTTCTTCGGGCTGGTGCACTCCAGCTGCCCCGGAGTGATTGCAAGTCCCGGATAAACAGGTGTGCCGTCACTGTTTTTTTCCTCTATCCAATTTATTTTTACAAAACGCTCATCGATATCGCTCGGATCAGTCCCGATATCAATTGCACCTGTATCGATTGTAAAATACGATCTGGTAACTGTAATTTCATCTGTTTTTGCTGCAAATGATGTCATTGCAAAGCATGAAATCAGCATTGCCGCTGTCAGTATAATTGCCACAAATCTTTTCATTTGTTTGGCCTCCTCTATATCTTGTACTCATTATACCCAACAAACCACAAAATGTAAACTTACGTTCACCTTAATTCCATTAACATATCCTTACATAACTTACGCAAAAAGAACGGTATATTATCATATCCGTTCTTCCTTCACTTCATGTGTCCGTATATATCCGGTCCACTTTATATATCCGTATGTCGTGTTCATCAGAAAACCGAGCTTAAGCGGCAGCAGTACCCACTGCCCTGCAAGAATATTTATCGCCGTCTCGATTATGGAATTGATGAACCACGCGATCCACTGTTCCCTCAGCCTCAGCAGCAGGAACACTCCGTTGCATATGGCAACTGCGCTCACACACGCATCAAGGTAGCATATGACCTTGGCTATGGTATCATTTCCCCTGAAAATATCCGAATCCGGCGAGAATCGTACTAAAAGCCCGCCTATCACTACGGTCCATATAACTATTCCGGCTATTATGGCGGCTTCAGCCCATCCGTTCAGTCTGCGTACCACCGTAACCTCTTCTTCCTCTCTGTCCGGATGCTTCGTCCATGCGATAAAGCTCATGATATCTACCGGTATCCAGAAAAAAAGAGTTGATGCCATGGTTGCAAATCTGTATGCGCAGAGAATACATATGGCGATCTCGCATATCTCAACCGCCAGCGATACTATGAAATTCCATCTGTTCTGTTTGGATATGAGCAGCTCGCACAGGATATTGAAAAATGTATCCAACAGATAGAATACCATGATGATGCCGCCGTTGACGCCGTTGATATCCTCCTCCGGAAACAGCACGGCACACACCAGCGCAAGGACCAGTATCCCGAAAAACCAGATTTTTTCATACGTTGTGAAATATGAATTGAATTTCTTTATCATCAGAACTCCAGTTCCCGTCTCTTAAACAGCAAAACCGTTACAAAGTAAAATGCTGCCAGATAGGCTATGATTCCTAATATATGCCCTACGCTGAACGTTCCGACTATCATCCTCGACTGTGCCGTTGTAAGCAGAGTGCTGAACAGATAACGGTCCAGATGCAGATTCTCGAGCGGCCCTATCGTCAGTATAATTCCAACTATCGCACCGAGTATTCCCAGCGAAGCAAGCATATAAACTATCACACTCAATACAACATTTTCAGTCAGGAAAATCAGTATCATGGTCACACCCATTGCACCGATGTTCCTGATTAATCCGAATACCATCAGTATTATCACATCACCTGCCGGTTCTCCGCTGAACAGTGCGCCCTTTATCGCACAGCATATCACGATCTCGACGGTCAGAACCACAAGATCAATCAGACAAAGCAGTGAAAACTCCAGCCACTTCGTTACTACCACCTGTTCTCTGCTTACTCCGTGCCCTATAGCTATCTGCATGGTTTTGGCTTTAAGGTCATCCGCATATACAAAGAAAAATTCTATTATTCCGAATACAGGACAGATATACGGCACAGCTTTGTTAAGTATATCTACAACCCCGTACACGGTTTCGCCGTCTGCAAGTTTCAGCATGACAGCTGCCATCGCTGCAAATGCAAGTACCATAACTATATATCTCGGAATACGTTTCCCGATACGGTTGAAGTCGGCTTTAATATAATTAATCATTGCTGCCTCCTACCTGCTCGAAATAATAATCTTCGAGACTCATGCTGTCAGAAGACTGGTTATATATCCTGATGCCCTCTCGCTCCAGTATCTCTCTCGCTTTCTGAACATCATCCACCGTCAGTCTTACATAATTGCTTGCGATTCTCAGATCCTCATCGGACAGCTCCTTGACTATCCTTCCGTCATCAAGAATACCGAATTTGTTTGCCGTGTTCTGCAGCTCGCTCAGAATATGCGAAGAAATAATAATCGTTGTTCCGAGCTCGCTGTTAATCTTCTTCAGCATATTTCTTATATCCGCGATTCCCTGCGGATCCAGTCCGTTTACCGGCTCATCAAGAATCAGGATCTCCGGATTGCCCAAAAGCGCATTTGCGATTCCGAGCCTCTGCTTCATACCCATGGAAAATGCTGACACTTTCGACTTCGCTTTCTCCAGTCCCACGAGCTCCAGCACTCTGTCTATCTCGTTTTTATCATCAACCTTTTTCAGGATACGGTAATACTCAAGATTCTGGCGTGCATTCATATACGGAAAGAAATTCTGCCCCACATAGAAACCCGTTCTGCCGCGTCCCTGCCGGAGACTGTCACCGGCTTCGCCTATATGAACACTGCCTCCGTTAAACTCCGACAGCCCGAGTATGATTTTGAAAATAGTTGTTTTTCCGGATCCGTTCCTTCCGATAAGTCCGAAAATATCTCCCTTGCAGATTTCCAGATTGACATCAAGAAGGATTTTGCTCTTGCCGTAGCTTTTCTGTATATGTTCAAGCTTTATTACAGCTTCACTCATCGTCCGTTCCTCCTTACCATACCAGGATTCTCTTATCCGGATCAAGATACATTCCGTCCCCGGGTTTTACATCATAAGTTTCAAGAAATTCATCAAACTGCTGCAGTGTCACATTCGTTCTCAGGAACGCCAGCGGATGTTCGTCTGCCTGCGCATACAGCTCCTCGACTTTGCGGCTGACCTTCTTGCGCCACAGCTCGGCATATGATCTGAAAAACAGATCATAATCAAAATGCTCGCGTTCCGCTGCCACATACATCGCGCATTTCATACCGCCCATATCCGCTATGGCTTCACCCGAAATTGATGCCCCGTAGGTATCCACTCCCGGCATCGGTGAAATGGTAATATACATTGATGTCATCTTAAAACTCCGGTTCAGAAGCTCAAGTTCATCCTCTGTCGTCAGCAGCGTGCTTTCGCTGTACGAGATGTCTCTTCCGTTTTTGTCATATTTGTATCCGGTGCTGTCAAGGCTATGCGTCATCTCATGCCCTATGGTAGTGCCTAATTTTGCCAGATTGATTTCGTAATCCCGGTCAGGGTCAAATGTCAGGCCACCCGCCACGTACCCGGCAAGTATCATCATGGAATTCGACGTGATATCATTATACGCATTTACCTCTGATGTAGGCAGCACGCTCAGATCCCACATATTCCTGTCATATTTCTTTCCGACAAGCTCCGTAAATTTGCATTTCTCATAATAATTTATCCTGCTTGCCATCTCGATAAGACTCATGCCCTCGTCCAGGTCCAGTCCCATATATGAGAAATAATAATCAGGATACAGCACCTTCATTTTCATTGAATCTAATTTCTCAACTGCATTCCTGCGTCCCTCTTCCGACAGCCAGTCCTCTCCGGAAATAACTTTTATAAGCTGTTTCTGCACATTTAGTGCCATCTCCGTGATTTTTTCTTTTTCATCGGCAGAACAATACGCTCCGATATACATCATCTCAAACGGTGTGCGCATATACTGATCCACATAGTCGCTTACAACCTTTTTCTGCCACTTTATTTCCGGAGTGTCCGTATCTTTCTTGTCTTCTTTCTCAACGACGCCCCGTGCAAGATAAAAATCGACTCTGTCTTTTGTGTCAGGATCCAGCAGATCGCAGGTCGCATATATCGTCTTCATGATATAATATGACTTCAGCTCTTCCAGATTTTTTTCGCAATATACTTCACCGATAGTCTTCATGTAGTCCGGCTCGAAAACCGTATACTCATCAGTAGTATATCCGTAGAGATCTATGATTTCACTCAGCGGATAAGCGCCCGTCATTTCCTCTATCTCATCTATCGGGTATCTTCCGCTGAATTCTGTTTCATAAGTATCAACACGCATCTGCGAGTCGGTCTTCATTTTTTCGGCCAGTCTTATCTCGAGTCTGTATGCCTGCCTCAGAATTCTGTTTATTTCCGAATTACCGTAACCAAGGTTCTGAAGCACATCCCTCACTATTGCGGAGTTCTCCTGTTTATTAACTATGGCTTCCGCATCAATTCCGGAATAAGCATATGAATCCCCCAGAGAGAGAAATTCCTGTGGAATCGGCCGCAGTATAACCTGATAATGCTCTATATCCGTCATGGTATTATCCACATGGATATATACAAGCGGCGCACCTGCTACATTCATCCCGCCCAGATCAAGCATATAGTCCGTAAAATCGTCCAGTGTTGTTATCTCCGAAATACGGTCCAGATACGGTCTTAAAGGTTCAACGCCCGCCTCTCTCCTGGCATTTTCATCTCCGACAGCACCTACAAAAGCGGCAACGATCTCTCCCGCATGTTCAAGTTCTTCCCTGCTCAGGCCCACTTCTGTATTATCCGCATACCCTGTGGAATCAGGATCATTGATCAGCATAAGCTTGCGGTCCTCAACCACTTCCGCAGGTTTAAAAAGATCCACGCACTGCTCCGTACTGTCCAGTTCCTGTTCAAGTATCCAATCCTTGTTTACTGCCGTATAAAAATCGGTCTTATAATCGGTTTGGTAATTCTCATCTATTACACCCTCAATAGATGAATTCACCCACTGTGACCCGACACCGGCTTCAGAGAGTTTCTGAGCGTTTTCAAATGTATCTTTCAGGCCTGCACATCCGGTGAGCGTGCAGACTGCAAGAATCAATATTAATATTCTGTATATCTTTTTCATAGCTATATTATAAAACAGAGCCGCCGCAAATGCGACAGCTCTGTCTTATATTGATAAATCAATAATTAAACTAACTCAAGAAGTACCTGCATTGCTGCATCACCGTGACGTGGAGCGATCTTTACAATACGTGTATATCCACCGTTGTGATTTGACTCTGCATAACGTGTTGCATACTCACCGAAGAGTTTCTCGCAAAGGTCAACCTTGCGTGTATTTCTCTTGCGTCCTGCAAGTGATGTCGGAACCTCCGTTACATCATAAAGGACCTTGAGCATCTGGCGGCGTGCATGAAGTCTTGAAGGAAGATCTCTCTTGATCTCTTTTTCAACTTCGTCGTATACCGTAACCTTCCTGCCATCAACAACTTCTTTGATTCTCTTGCCGTCTTTATCTTTACGTGCAACCTTTGCCTGAACCTTAACTACTTCGTAGTTGTCCTTCTCCTTGATTGCAAGAGCGATAAGCGGTTCAACAACCTTGCGAACTTCCTTAGCTCTGGCTTCTGTTGTGATGATCTTTCCGTTAGCTAAAAGGGCTGTTGCCTGATTTCTCAGGAGTGCCTTTCTCTGGCTTGAATTCTTTCCAAGCTTTCTGTACATTGCCATAATTAATTTCTCCTTTCATGTGTGCTCATCGGGCTTACCGCATGAACCTGTCCTCACAGGGACCCTTATTATTCTTCTGTCTTTCTGAAACCAAGACCCAACTGCTGAAGTTTTGCTTTTACTTCTTCAAGAGACTTATGACCAAGGTTACGAACCTTCATCATCTCATCTTCTGTCTTGTTTGTAAGTTCTTCAACTGTGTTGATGCTTGCTCTCTTAAGGCAGTTATATGAACGAACCGAAAGCTCAAGCTCATCAATATTCATCTCAAGAACTTTTTCTTTCTGATCGCTCGGTCTCTCAACGATCGTCGGGATGTCCTTCGTCTCCTCAGAGAGATCGATGAACAGGCTCAGATGATCATTAAGAACCTTTGCTGCCATACTGACAGCCTTATCCGGTGCGAGTGTACCGTCTGTATAAACCTCAAGTGTAAGTTTGTCAAAGTCTGTCTGCTGGCCTACACGAGTGTTCTCAACAAGCATGTTGACACGTTCAACCGGTGTATACATACTATCAACTGCAATAACTCCGATCGGATCGTCTTCTTTCTTGTTCTTATCAGCGCCTACGTATCCGCGTCCGTTGGTAATTACAAGTTCGATAACAATCTTGTCAGGATTCTCGGAAACAGTTGCGATAACCTGATCCTTGTTGATAATCTCAATCTCTGAGCTTACCTTGACATCGGCTCCTGTTATCACTCCTGTACCTGTGAACTCGATAACTGCTGACTTCGGCTCTTCGTTTCCTGAATTATCCATGATTGCCAGTGACTTGATGTTCATTACGATCTCAGTCGTATCTTCCTTAACGCCCGGAATTGATGAGAACTCGTGAAGAACTCCGCCGATCTTGATGCTGCTTACTGCAGCGCCCGGCAAACTTGAAAGCATAATTCTGCGAAGTGAGTTGCCAAGAGTTGTTCCGTAACCTCTCTCGAGCGGTTCGCAAACGAATTTGCCATATTTATTGTCATCAGATTTTTCTACTATAGAGATATTTGGTCTTTCGAAATCGAACACTATGTGCCCTCCTATAATAAACCATTGTTAATGTACTCAATGATTAACGTGAGTACAACTCGACGATAAGCAGCTCATCAACAGGAACGTCAATTTCTTCTCTTGTCGGAAGTGACTTAACTGTACCCTTAAGGTTCTCCTGATCAGCATCGATCCATGCAGGAATTACACGTCCGGCTGTCTGCTCAAGAACCTCTTTGTATCTTGCTGAAGACTTAGCCTTCTCCTTGATCTCGATTACATCGCCTGCCTTAACGAGGAATGAAGGAATATTAACTCCCTTTCCGTTTACAAGTACATGCTTATGATCAACGATCTGACGGGCTTCTTTTCTTGTTCTTGCTAATCCCATACGGAAAACAACATTATCAAGTCTTCTCTCAAGAAGGATCATAAGGTTCTCACCTACCTGGCCTTCCATTCTTGAAGCCTT
>JAGHSD010000130.1 GCA_018066045.1 Candidatus Darwinimomas equi
TCTCCGACTTTCAGATAAAAATGAAAGCCTTCGGAATCGAGAGGACAATTATTATAACGGTATCTGGTAATCCTGCGCAGTTTTGCATCTTTGTAAAATGAATAGCCGCCTGCTGTGTTTGAAAAAAGAGTAAAAAAAGAACCGCAGCCAAGATAATTAATCCATGGTAACGGTGTACGTGGTGTGCTGATTACATATTCTTTCTTTTCGTCATTAAAAAAACCGAATTTCATTTTTCTGTTCCTTTTACGAAAACGATTAAGTAGCTCTTTGTTTAAATTTTAGCTTAATCGTTTTCGCGGGTCAACAACTTTGTTGAAATTCGGCATTTTCTATTATTTTCTTCGTGTTTTATGTGCAATATGCACAATTATCTTGATATCTCTACTAATGACGCCCCTTTGATTATTTCTCCGTCAACTGTCACACTTCCGGTTCTTACCGCATCAGGGTCCTCGATCATCTCTATAAGCTTTTCCGCCGCTGCTTTTCCGATCATATCGGAATTCTGTTTCCAGGTGGTAAGTCCCATGATTTTTGAAATAGTCAGGCCGTCGTATCCGATTACTGATATATCTTCCGGAATCTTAAAACCATTCTCCTGAAGCTCATTGATTCCTCCCAGAGCAGCAAAGTCATCCGGCAATAATATGCAGGTAGGCATATCCTTCAGTTCGAAAAATCTACGAATATTTTCCGCACATGCCTCCGGCTCATGATACGGGCTTTGTATCACATATTCCATAGGGATATCCAGCTGCAATTCTTTGCATGTCTTGTGGAATGCAGCCAGACGCGCATCGGTTACGGGAACATTATCCCCATACATATATGCGATCTTCCGGTGCCCCATCTCATATGCATATCTCACCAATGTAGAAATTCCGCGGGCATTATCAGAGAATACAGTAAAGACATCTTTGTTGTCATAGTCAACCGTTACTATCGGAATATCTGAAGCAATAAGCTCCTTGACCTCCGGAAGATTATAATCAACACAGGCTATCATGACACCGTCTACGCCGCGATGGCGGCAATGCCTCAGATAGCTTCCATGTTCATTATCTTCGCTGTGATGAATAAATGTTATGTCATACCCTTTTTCTTCAGCAAGAGCTTTAAACGACTCCAGAATATAAGAATAGAATTCATGACGCAGACCGCTGTGCTGTTCATCGACAAAAAGAACACCGATATTATAGCTTCGGTTTGTCTTAAGCGCCTTTGCAAAGGCATTGGAAAAATAGCCCATCTCATCGGCTACCTGACGGATCCTGTCTTTGGTATCCGGTCCGATATCCTTTTTATCATTCAGCGCCTTGCTGACCGTTGCAACGGATACTCCGCACTTGATTGCTATATCTTTTATTGATACCATAGTCTCTCCTAAAACTTGATATTTCTTTCCAGCAATGGTCTGTCTATGATTCCGAAATCCATCTGTTTATATGACCATGCCGCCCTGCCTATACCATAATATTCAAATGCAGTATGGATATCAGCATGCCAGCGTGCTGCAGATTCTTCATCCGACCGGTCTATCACCCCGTATTCCCCGCAATAAAGCGGAAGTCTCAGTTTCTCTGCCAATGCGGCAGCAGGAGCAAAGCGTTTGATAAAATAGTCCGCATCAAAAACAGGATGATCCGATAGGTCCTTATAATTGACAAATCCCGGTCTCACACTTTGAATTTCCATATACTCATCTTTGGTACACGGATATTTCAGATTATAGTGCGGTCCGGTATCCGGCATCCAGTATGCATTCTGATGAGTAAATGCTATCGGATCGTAGCAATGAAAATTAAGAATCAGGTTTTCATCATCCGGAAGCTGTAATGCCGGAAGTGCATCAATTGAATTGTTATGATAACTTCCGACCAGAATTCTCGTTTCCGGCGCATGCTTACGTATCACCTTCAGAACCTTCTCAACCATCATATTCCAGGCCGGAATAAATGACGGCTCCGTGATTTCATTTAACAGTTCAAATGCTATATGATCCGGTTCATTTCCGTATCTTTCGGCAAATGATTCCCACAGATCATAGAATCTCTGCTGATATGCCTCACTGTTAAACAATCCGCTCTCTGCAAAAGTCGGTTCATATGAAAAACCGGCCGCCTGATGCAGATCGATTATCACATTCAGACTGTTTTTCCTGCACCATCTGAGACCTCTGTCCAGTACTCTGTACCCTGTTCCCTCTTTTCTGTTCTCATCTTCGAATAGATTGTAATCTACAGGGATTCTGACATGATCTGTCTCCCATCCTGCGATTCTCCGTATATCATCTTCCGTGACAAATGTTTCCCAATGTTCATGGGCATAGTTTCCGTGAGACATCCAGCCTCCCAGATTTACACCCTTCATAAATCCTGTTAATCCCTTTTTCATATTCGACTCGCTCTCATTATATCATTGCCGAAAACGGCTGTATAGTTACATGATCATTTCTATTTCATTTTCTGCAGTCAGGATTTCCGCCGGAATAAAGTTATCCTTCATGTAAACCCCGTTTACAATCAACTGCGTACATCCGCTCTCTTTTGATTCCGGATTCCGGATTACTATATTGAGCACAGACTCTCTGAATATTTTACGTATCTTCAGTTTCTTCCACTCTGGCGGAATTGAAGGAGAAATGTATATTCCGTCAAGAGACGGACGCAGTCCGAGAATACCTTCAACACATCCTACCATCATAGTAGATGCGGTGCCTGTCAGCCAGTGCACATGGGACCTTCCGAAATGCGGACTGTGTTTTCCCTCTGTAAACTGACCATAGCAATACGGCTCGATTTTTCTGAGTTCGGCACGGTCATTCTGCATCGAAGGTGCATTTTCCTTATAGTACATAAATGCACGGTCTCCGTGTCCCAGAAGCGCTTCAGCAAGAACCAGCCATCCCTGTGTCTGTGAGAAAACAGCCGAATTTTCCTTTACACCCTGGTTATAGATTACAGCTATTGCTCCGTCAAAAGCATAGGCATGATACGGCGGATCCATAAGTATCGCACCGTACGCTGTATTAAGACGTTCATAAACCAGATCCATAGCCTTTTCTGCCTGCTCTCTACTTGCCAGTCCGCTGATTACCGACCATGTCTGGGGATTCAGCCACATATTGGCTTCAGGCGCATCGCGATGACCTATGGTTTCGCCGTCTTCCGTATATCCGCGTATATACCTGTCTTCATTCCAGCATGTCTCATCCAGCAGACTGTGCAGTTTTTTCTGTTCCCCGATAAGCTGATTCAGATAATCTGTATCACCAAGAGCCTCTGCAAATTTCTCCAGTATCGTGTAAGCATAATAGAACTGCATCGCAACAAAAGCGGACTCTCCCTGAGCTCCGAGTCTCAGGCAGTCATTCCAGTCGGCATACAGTCCGGCCGGCATTCCATGACTTCCCAGATGCTCCTTTGAAAAATTCAAAGCTCTTTTCAGATGCTCATAAACAGTGCTCTCGTCCCTGTTGGCATAGGGGATCACTTCATTCAGAAATTTCAGATTCCCGGTTTCCGCAATATATTTATATACCGTCGGGAACAGCCACAATGCATCATCTGCACGATACGCAGGATGTCCGGTCTCATTGACATAGGAAAAATCATCCGGAGTATCTTCATGTCCCGGGTTGTGAGTGAATTTTACCAGCGGAAGTCCTGCCCCGCTATCCACCTGTGCGGACAGCATAAACCGGATTTTTTCCGCTGCCATATCAGGCTGAAGATGTATAACACCCTGAATATCCTGTACCGTATCACGATAACCGTATCCGATTCGCAGACCGCAAT
>JAGHSD010000028.1 GCA_018066045.1 Candidatus Darwinimomas equi
AAGCAGTACAAGGTATCTGAAGGCGATATCATTAAGGTTGAGAAGCTTGGAGTCGCTGAAGGTGAGACTGTAACATTTGATCAGGTTCTTGCAGTTAATGACGGAACGCTGAAGATTGGTACACCGACAGTGGCAGGTGCTGCTGTAACAGCTTCTGTTGTACGCGAAGGCAAGGACAGAAAAGTCATCGTTTACAAGTACAAGAACAAGACCGGATACCACAAGAAGAACGGTCACAGACAGCTCTTCACACAGGTTAAGATCGAAAAGATCAACGGTTAATCAGTCAGCAGCCAGAATAAGAAGGAGGTAATGACATGGCTCATAAAAAGGGTGTCGGTTCTACAAAGAACGGTCGTGATTCCGAGGCCAAGCGTTTAGGTGCTAAGAGAGCAGACGGTCAGTTTGTATTAGCAGGAAATATTCTCTACAGACAGCGTGGTACACATATCCATCCCGGTAACAATGTCGGCCGCGGCGGTGATGATACACTGTTCGCAACAATTGACGGATATGTAAAGTTCGAAAGAATGGATAAATACCGCAAGCAGTTATCTGTATATCCGGAGAAGTAATCACTATAAACACCAGGGGCTTCATACATCAGTATGAGGCCCTTTTAGTCTAAGGAGTACTATGTTTGCAGACAGAGCAAAAATATACATCAGATCAGGTAACGGCGGAGACGGGCACATCAGTTTCCGGCGCGAGAAATTCGTCGCTGCAGGCGGCCCGGACGGAGGAGATGGCGGAAGAGGCGGAGATATCATTTTTGAGGTAGATGATGGTATAAACACGCTTATCGATTTCCATCACAAAAGGAAATATGCTGCAGGAAACGGTGAACCCGGCGGAAAACGCCGCTGTCATGGCGCCGATGCAGATGATCTCATTATAAGAGTACCTTCAGGGACTGTAATCAAGGAAGCAGAATCAGGAAAGATAATTACTGATATGAGCGGTGAGAATCGCCGTGAAGTTATTCTTCGCGGTGGAAAAGGCGGTACCGGAAACATGCATTATGCCACGTCGACCATGCAGGTTCCCAAATATGCAAAACCCGGTCAGCCCGGCAAAGAACTCTATGTTCAGTTAGAGCTTAAAGTCATTGCAGATGTCGGTCTCGTAGGTTATCCGAATGTCGGAAAATCCACTTTAATCTCTGTTGTAAGCAATGCCCGTCCCAAGATAGCTAATTACCATTTTACAACTCTTGATCCGAATCTCGGTGTGATTGATTTAGGAGACGGCAACAGTTTTATAATGGCTGATATACCCGGTTTGATAGAAGGTGCAGCCGAAGGTTCCGGCCTTGGTCATGATTTTCTCAGACATATCGAACGGACAAAGATTCTGCTGCATGTTGTTGACGCGGCAGGTACAGAAGGCAGAGATCCCGTAAATGACATAAAAGTAATGCTGGATGAACTTCGCAGATATGACGAGACTCTCTTGGAAAAGCCGATGCTGATAGCTGCGAATAAAACCGATTCCATAGATTACAGCAATGGCGATCCTGTAGAAGCAATAAAAAAGGCATTCCCCGATATCAAAGTATTCCCGATATCGGCATATACGCATGACGGGGTTCAGGACCTCATTAACGGACTCTGGAACGTTTTGAAAGAAATGCCCAAGGACACAAAAATATTCGAAAAAGAATATGATGTAGACTATTCTGACAATGCTGATCTTCCGTATACAGTGGAGAAACAGGGTGAACTGTTTGTTGTTGAAGGACCTCGGATTGAGAAAATGCTGGGCTATACAAATCTTGATTCGGAAAAGGGCTTTGATTTCTTCCAGAAGTTCCTGAAAGAGGCAGGAATACTTGCAAAACTTGAAGATCTCGGTATCAAAGATGGAGATACCGTTAAAATGTACGGACACGAATTTGATTATTACAAATAGAAACAATTATGACAAGTAAACAAAGAGCACAATTAAAAAGCATTGCAATGACTCAGGACGCTATCCTGAACATCGGAAAAGATTCTCTGACAGAAGAATTTATTTCAGCTGCAGAAGAAGCACTTGAAGCACGTGAACTCATAAAAATCAGTGTGCTGAAAAACTGTGATGACGATTTGAGAGCTATAGCAGAAGCAATAGCAGAGCATACAGATTCCGAAGTGGTCCAGGTAATAGGCAGAAAAATCGTCCTGTACAGGCAGGCACGCAATCCGGAAAACAGGAAAATCAAATTGAAATGAAGCGAATAGGACTGCTCGGCGGAACTTTTGATCCGCCTCACAACGGACATATTATACTTGCTGAAAATGCACTTAAGCAGATGAATCTTGATACGGTTATTCTGCTTGTTTCGCCTGATCCTCCGCATAAGCAGGATAAACAGATCACCGCATTTTCTCACAGATATAACATGTCCGGGCTTGCTGCAGAAGGAAAAGACGGAATCCTTGTTTCTGATTATGAGACCCATTTACCGGTTCCTTCGTACACCGCTCAGACGCTTGAACATCTTAAAGATCAGTATCCGAATGATGTTTTCTACTTTATAATAGGAGAAGATTCCCTTGATAATATTGAAAAATGGTATCATCCTGAAAAAGTGATGAAACTGACAGAATTGATTGTGGCAGTCCGGGAGGAAAATTTCGAAAGCAGGACTATAGAAGACCAGATAAATTATCTGAAAACAAAATACGGTGCAGTTATTCATCTGCTGAAATCAGATTATGTTAATATTTCCTCGACAGGGATTCGCAGCAACATTATTAATGGTAAGAATATAAAAGGACTCGTTCCTGAAAAAGTAGAAGAATATATATGGAAAGAAAAGCTATATTTGAATTAAGAGATCAGATAAAAAACAATCTTTCAGATTCAAGATATGAACATACTCTCGGCGTTGAGTATACCGCAGCCTGTCTTGCTATGAGATACGGAGCAGACATACTTAAAGCCGAAATTGCAGGGCTGCTTCATGACTGTGCAAAAGAGTTTTCACTTGAAGAACTTCGCACAATGGCCGGAGATGAGTATGGAACCGACAAAACTCTCCATGCCGTATGTGCTCCGATAGTTGCGGAAAGAAAGTATGGAATTACCGATACAGAGATTCTTTCTGCAATCCGATGGCACACCACAGGAACAGCAAACATGGCATTGCTTGACAAAATCATTTTTGTAGCTGATTTTATTGAGCCTGCCAGAGAAATGATAACAATACTTCCCAGTATAAGGCAGATAGCATTTGAAGATCTTACATATGCAGTATACCGGATTTCTGAGGAAACAATTCCATACATAAAGATGATGAATCTTCCGATGGATAAAAATACAGTTGAATGCTATGAATGGTTAAAGGAGAA
>JAGHSD010000112.1 GCA_018066045.1 Candidatus Darwinimomas equi
TATCTGAACAGTCTCTTCTCTCTTTTCAGCCTCCTGCGAAAACACTGTATCCGATTCCGGAGTTTCCGCAAAGGCAGACATCGGAATCAATGATACGACTAATGCTGCCGCCAGTATTACAATTAAAATTATTTTCTTCAAAACCGTGTTAACTCTTTTCAAAAAACAAACGATATTTCAAAATATTTTCATAACAGCATATCACAAAGAGACCTGCTCCTGCGTCCTACATATCCAGCTGCTGGCGTTCCACAAGCTTTGCAAAGTATCCTTTTTTTGCAATGAGCTCTTCGTAGGTTCCTTCCTCGACGATCTTTCCGCCGTCAAGATATATGATGCGGTGGGCATGGCGAATAGTAGAAAGGCGGTGTGCAATGACGACCCTTGTGCAATCAAGTTTGTCTATCGCATCAGAAACCTTTTTCTGCGTTACGTTATCAAGTGCACTCGTAGCTTCGTCGAACAGCAGGATTTTGGGTTTTGGTGCTACGGCACGGGCAATTATAATACGCTGTCTCTGCCCGCCTGAAACGCCTCCCTGACCTTCGCTGATCATCGTATGCATCCCCATCGGCATGGCGCGAATATCATCAGCTATGGCAGCGGTTTCTGCCGCTTCCCATGCTTCGTCTAAAGTCAGGTGCGGAGCGGTTATTACGATATTGGAATAGATATCGCCTAAAAACAGCCTGCTGTCCTGCATAACCGTGCCTATTTTTCTGCGGAGAGATTCGAGGTTAACCTTTGAAATGTCCTTGCTGTCGAAAAAAACACTGCCTCTCTGTGGTGTTTCAAATCCAAGAAGCAGACGCAACAGTGTGCTTTTTCCGCATCCGGTCGGTCCGACAACAGCAAGGTATTCGCCGGGTGCAACTTTCAGTGATAAATCATCAATGACATTCTCTATACTGTCGTCATAGTGGAAGGAAACATGAGAAAGCTCGATACTGCCTCTCAGTTCCGTGATATTTTCTTTTGTGTCATAAGCCTCGGGCTCCGTTTCCAGAATCGGTTTCAGCATTTCAAAATCAGGATATATGCTTGTCAGCAATGGCATACCGGCAACAACAGTGGTTAATGCTGACATAACAAGTCCATATGCCGTATTGAATGCGTAATAATCAGAAACCGCCACCTTGCCTTTCACCGCTGTCACATAAATAATCAACGTACCGATAAGGGCAATAGCGGTAAAAATCGTATTTCTGAGTTTGAAAAACAGCGGCGGGTTGTATTCAACCTGTGCCTCTTCCGAATAGCATTTTCCCCATTTGGAAAACATCCTCTTCTCCGCTCCGGAAAGTTTGATTTTTTGAATTCCCGTAACCGCTACATAAGTAAGTCCGCTTATTTCTGCGGAAAGTTTCATCTCCTTACACTTGATTTTTGTCAGTCCGTAAGCAGTGACAGCAATATACCCTATCGAAACAATTATGATAATCAGCGCCGGAGCCCCGACAGCCGGTGCAAAGAGGAATATCTGACCGATATAAATCAGCGAAAACAGTGCCGTCAATACTAACACTCCTACGGAACTGAAAAGTATCAGACAGATTTCCTGCAGGCAAAAAAACCTCTTATAAAGTTCACCTGCGGAATGTTTTTTGAAAAATGATGTCGGAAGGCTGAGGATACGATTGATTACTGCCGCCTGCACGGCAGCATTCTGTTTGACACCGATCCGTGCATCAACAGCTCTCTGAAAAGATCGAAAACAGAACCGCCCTGTCAGATAACAAAGCGCAAATACCGCAAGGGATACAAACATCCGCATGCTATTATATTTCAGAACATCTCCGAACAGCCATTTTGTGAACAGCGGAGAAAGAAGTCCGAGCAAAGTCGACAGCACTATAACCGCAATATATAAAAAGATATCAAAAGCCCCTGTCTGACGGAACATGAATTTTACAAGATCGTCTGCTGTAAGTTCCTTTTGAGGAAGCGGCTCATAAAAACACAATGCCTCATCATCAATAAGTTTTTCGGTTTTTCTGTTCAGCTTTTGCCTTTTGCCGGTTTTGATGTTTACAAGCTGATAGCCGTAAATTTTCCCCGGAAGAAGTACAACGGCAGAGCCATCCTCACGGAGTGTGCCGAGCATGACTCCTATAGCCTGACGGTACCAACCCTTTTCAAGTATGACCTTGCGGCTTTTGATTCCGAGAGGACGCATACGATATTCAATCTGCTCATCTACGGTTTTAAGCTGCCGGGGTATTTTCTCTTCTTTTACATTAATGTGATAGAATCTCAATATTTCATCAATAGCGGAAGCAGTCAGGTCATCTTTACTGAGTGCATTACGCAGACGGGTGCCCATTACGGCATTGACAATGGAATCTACGGCATCTGCAAAATCAGCGTTTTCGGCCTGCTCACGGTATTTAATTTGTTCTTCAAACCAACTCATTTACAAGCTTCTCCTTATTCTGCGATGACAAGATTGCGATAAATCCCGCTTTTCTCCATCAGTTCCTGATGCGTGCCCGTGTCTTTAATCTCCCCGTGATCCATCACTATGATTTCGTCACAGGAACGGATGGTAGACAGACGGTGTGCAATAACAATACAGGTGATTCCTCTTTCTTTTACCGCTTTAACGACCTGGTACTCTGTCTGTGCATCCAAAGCACTGGTAGCTTCATCAAAAATGACAATGGTAGGATCTTCAGCAAGCGCAGCGGCAATTTCCATCCTCTGCCGCTGACCTCCGGACAGATCTCTTCCCCCATCGATAAGCTTATGCTGATATCCTCCGATCTTTTTCATGATATCATCATGTATCTGTGCATCGCGGGCGGCTAAGATCATTTCATAATCTTCGATACTGTTATCCCATATTTTGATGTTGTTTGCTATCGTGTCTTTAAAAAGAATAACATCCTGATCAACCACGGACAGGGAAGCCCGGAAGATATTTTTCGGAATCTCGCTCATAGGCTTGCCGTCAAATAATATCTCCCCCTCCCATGGCCTGTAGAGTCCGGATATAAGCTTTGACATTGTGGATTTTCCGCAGCCGGAGGCCCCGACTATGGCAACGCTTTTGCCGGGAGTAACCGTAAGATTGAAATCTTTAATCAAAGGTTCTGCAAGGGGAGAATAACCGAAAACGATATTTTTAAGTTCGATATTACCCGAAAGCTTTCCCCAGCCCTCCGAAGATACGGTTTCGTCAAAAATATTATCGTCGGGATATTCCATGACATCATCTACCCGCTCCATCTGAGAACGCATTTCCTGGATCATCTGTCCTGAAGCAACAAATGTCTGCGCCGGTGTCATGAACGCCACCAAAAATCCCTGAAATGCCATAACCATACCGACAGTGAATTCTCCCTGCATGGTCAGGAATACACCAAGAAACAGCACGGTATACGCGGCACATTCTAAAACAAACTGCGGGACAACACCAAGATACTGCTCCAGTTTCCGCTCCCTCACCTGTTGTGTGTTAACATTCGCCTGATAGCCTGTCCACTTTTTGAAAAAACCGTCTTCCGCACCGGATGATTTGATTGTTTCTATCATATCAATTCCGGAAATCGTGTATGAGGCAAGTTTTGCGCTGTCGTGCATAGCGTCGCGGGTGATATTAATCCGCTTTTTGGCAATTATTACGGATATGATAATATTAACGGTAATAGCAGCAACTCCGACAGCAGACAGTACAACACTGTATCGCAGCATGATAATGAGATAAAGCACCATCATGACTGCGTTGAGAACCAACGGTGCCGTAATATTTATGAGAGTATTGGCAATACCGGTATTGGCAAGCTGCCTCTGCTGAATATCTCCCGATGCACGTTGAGTGAAAAAACGCATCGGCATTTTGAGGATCTTCCACATATATCCGGCGTTGCTGACTGCCGCCATCTTACCGTTCAGACGAAGTGAATATATCTCCTGCAGTGCAGACATCAGTATCTGAAGAATATTGAAGCTGCAAAGAATAATCAGAAACGGTCTGAACCATTCGGGATCCTTTCCCGTCAGCAGCCGGTCAAGAAAGACCCTTGAAAATGCCGGCTGAATAAAGCTGAGCATTGCCGCAATCATACCTGTCAGCACCGTGAAGATAATCGCGGTGCGGGTGCCTTTGAGCCGTTTCGCAGCAAAAGAAAACATGTTCTTCGGCCTGCCGGATGGAACAAATCTGTCTGTCGGCTCAAACATTATACATATGCCTGTAAAGGATTCATCAAAAGTATCCATCGACACACTGTAACAGCCTTTTCCGGGATCGTTAATATATGCCTTGCCGTGCCTGAAACCGTCAAGCACTACAAAGTGATTGAAATTCCAATGGATAATGCACGGGAATGTTCCGTGTTCTCTCAGAGCTTCTATCTCAAACCGGTAACCGTCGGCTTCCAGCCCGTAATGCTCTGCCGCCTTCACAACATTTGCAACGTTGGAACCGTCACGTGACACGCCGCAGTCATCTCTGGCCTGTTCAATAGGTATCCATTTACCGTAATATGCAAGTATCATGCAAAGACATGCAGCACCGCATTCCAATGCTTCAAGCTGCATGACTACAGGCACCCTGGCTACTCCATTCTTAATCGGTTTTTTTGTTGTTTTTGTTGTTTTTGCCACAATGTTATCCTCAATCAATAATAAATGAGATCGGTTTGCTGCTCTGAGTTACAATTTTACCATCGTAGAATCCATCCGGCAGAGAAAATTTTCCGTTCAGACGGCAGACATATACATTTCCGTTTTTCTCACCGATTTGTTCAATCTTTGCTGTATTTTCAGCGAATTCCACAGTCATATCTACCGCAACATCTGCAATATCCTCTTCGTTGACATAGCATACGACATCTCCGTTTTCAATACAAACGGTTGTCGGAACAACGCTGTCAACATGTCCGAATGTACCCCATACAAATGCTCCGGCAAGAAGAACGATGACACAGATAAGGATCAGCCATACTCCCGGATTTAACACCCTGATATAATCATTCAGGTTTTCCGGAGATTTTATTTTATCCAAACTTTTCTTTCTGAATAATTCTTCTTTCATTGAGGTTTGCCCCTTTCTGCCGTTTCCGTTCGCTTCTAATCCAGGTAATAAATCTATTTTAACATAACCTGAACAAAAGTGGGGCTGCCGCACTGCACTTTTCAAATATTGCGGCATCTCTTTTTTGTCGCAATTATGGTACAATAAAGAGATATCAGGAGAACTATCAGAAAATTGACTGACCATTTGGGGAAGTAAATCGTATATACAATAGAAGTATGGAGGACACGACAATGTCAGAAGAAAAGAAAAACGCAGTAACCGAAGAAGTTAAAGAAGCACGCAAGCTTACCGAGGAAGAGCTGGAGAATGTAAACGGCGACGTTGTCCGCAGGGGTGCCGTTGCTGTGCAATGCCTTGGGCTGTTCGGTAGCTGTGTCACTGCGGCTAAAATCCACGGCGTTGAGGACGAAGGAGCGATCCCGCCCTGCCGATGATCAGTCGATCATTTTCAAGAAACACCACCGAAGATCAGGAGGTATTTACCATGGCAAACGATAGTAATGAACTGAAGAACAACGCGCCCTGTGAAGAGAAGCAGGCAGCACGCGAGCTGACCCATGAGGAGCTGGAGCAGGTCTCCGGCGGCGCCGGCGGTGGCATCGG
>JAGHSD010000158.1 GCA_018066045.1 Candidatus Darwinimomas equi
ATTCTATACAATGACCTTTCAGATCTTGATTACATTAAAGAATGCTGCCGTCAGTACGGTATACGATTAAAAACCGACAGGCATGATTTTCTTTATAACCATATTACACTGATAAATCCTGATGTCGAATCAATAAAAGCATCACTTCCTGTCATCAGCGGGGAATTCCGGCATTTTTACAAAGATTATAAGAATTATTATTATCTCCCGGCAGAGGATACGGCCTATCATAAATCTGTCAGTTCTTTCGTAGATAAATCAGCAAGAATTCAGGCCACGGCATCAACCGCATATACAAAAAAGACAGAAGATTTTGTTCCTGTCTTTAAAGGTATTAATGCGCATCCTGATTGTCTTTTTCGCAAGAGCTATGAAGACAAAGCGGAATACATTCCTCTTGAATATCTCGATCTTTCGGATGTCCGGGTTCTATGCTCTTATATTTTCTGCCCTCATAAACTCCCGGATGCTTGAGCAGCCAGCGCATGAAAGCAAGCGCCTTCTCTTCTCCTTCAACCGCCATCAGTTTCAGAATGTCTTCCAACAGTGTTCTTGTATCCTCGTGCAGATTTTTGGCAACAATATCCGATTTATATGAATAATAATCCCATGGGTCTCTGGCTGAATATCTGTCTTTATGGTACACCTTGCAGGCAGCTATTCTGTCGCATGCCATCTCAAGCGCGTATCTCAGAGGCATCTTGGCACCTCCCACAACAACACCGTCGATTCCCTTTCCGTACTGAAGATCCATCCAGTACTCAAAGTGATGCTTATTGCGTCCTTTGTGATGAAGCCATGCCTCACTGTATCCTTTTTCTTTTTTTTCTTCGGCGTTCGGGCTGTGATCACCCGAATAATACTTTGCACCGGTAACGAATTCCACCGGTTCATATTTGGAGAGATCATGCAGTAATCCCTGCCCTGTGAGACCGATTTTAAAGCAAAGGTCCATAACTATCATCTTATGTTCCGTGATGGTTTTCAGATGTCCCCATGCTTTGTCAAAAGTAAACTTTCCGGTATTGTTATTTCCCATTTTCCTGTAAAACCACCAGATATCTGGCAGTATCCTCCGCTATATCTTCCTCCGAATCCGCATCCCATATCCCAAGCCATCTAAGTCCCGCTTCGGATGCGGCTCTTTTTATTTCATCCGGCGTATATGCACGCTGCGTATGTATTTCCTCAGCCCTTTTGAAGAGTTCTCCTGTCCGTATGAACATAGTGAGTTCATATTCGTTCAGTTTTCTTTCGGCATCGTAATTGTTTTCCCAAATATATGCAGCATCTTCATTCGAACGTGAAAATGTGTTATCACCTAAAAGGTTTTTATACATGAATTCCGATTTCATGTCAAATATGAACAGTCCACGCGGATCCAGGTAATTATTTACCAGCCTGAATACCTTTACCAGATCATCATAAACTGTTATATAGTTCAGGCTGTCACACCTGCTTATAACAGCTGCACATGTTCCATAAAGTTCCAGCTCGCGCATATCCTGACAAAGATAAAGAATATCATGTCCGCTCAGGTCACGTTTTCGCAGGGCCTCCGTCAGCATTTCACCCGAACTGTCCACTCCGATCATATCATATCCCTTGGATGCCATTCTTTCGGTCATCGCTCCGGTTCCGCATCCGAGATCAGTCACTATACCTGAAGAAATCCCGTACGTATGCAGTATGGCAATTGTCTGCTCACACCATGCATCGTACGGGACATTATCCATAAATCCGTCGTATATTTCAGCAAAATCGTTATACATTCTTTCCGCAGCAGAATTTATATTTCTTTCCCGAACCGCAAGGGCAGGGATCGTTACGTCCGATTTTCTTATCCTTGATAACTGTTCCGCTCATCCTCTGGTCATGTGCCATGGTTTTGCGTTCTTCTTCAGTAAAATGCTTGTCCCACTGCGGAAGATTATACAGCCAGTCTGCTTTTGCTGCTACCATGTTCTTATACAGCTTCTCGAGATCCAGATCCAGTGTAACCTTTGTAGACTCTTTCATCTTCTCGATAGGATTTGCCTTCTTAAGACTGTCATTAATTCCGTCAAGGAATCCCGTCATGGTCTCAATATCAGTATCCCACTTATCGGCAAGTTCCTTTACCGTTCCGGATACTGTCTTTGAAGGATCTTCAAGCAGTTCCTCATAAATACTTTTCTCTTTTGCAAAATAATCCTTCCAGAGCTTCGCTCTGTCTTTTACCGATAAAGTCTCTCCGTAAGCTTTATCTCTCCATGTCTCCAGTAGTGTCATCGTTGTTTATATACTCCTTAGTTTCTTCATCGATCCTGTTAAGATCAGCATAATCC
>JAGHSD010000030.1 GCA_018066045.1 Candidatus Darwinimomas equi
CGAAATGTTTATTTACTAAACTCTTTCTCAAAAACCGAATAGAATTTACCTTTAAAAAGCGCTATCATTACCTTCAATCATTATCAATTAATCTCTTACCATTTATTCTTTTTTGATCGATTAATAAACAATGCATTTACAACATTCGTATCTTTCAGTATGAACTGCATAACCATCAAGCACAGAGTAAGCACGATAATTGATACGACTTTTTGACCTTTTCCAGTTGAAAAGATGATTCGATTCATCATCACACTGTTAAAAATTATCTCAAATAATCCCATGCAGACTGCAGATATCATTATTATGCTAATTAAAGGTCGTCCATTATTTACACAGATAACAACACTTATTCCAAGTAATAACCACTTTAGCATGCTTGTCCATTTTTCAAATATCAAGGCCAATACTAACGGAAAAAATATTCTACGATACGCAATGGGATGTATAAGTATATTTCTGTATTTTGCTGTAACCTCCACAAATCCACGAAACCACCTTCCTCTTTGTTTGATAAGTGCTTTAATGTTCGTAGGAACATCAGTTTTGGCCAACGGAATGTTTACATATTTTATTTCGTAATCTATATTATGGCGGATATAGTAATCATGCAGACGAAGTGTGATTTCATAATCTTCACCTATGGTATGTGTATCATATAATCCAACTTCAAATAAACAATCCGTACGGAAGATCCCAGCGCACCCTGAAATCATGATATTCCCACAAAGTTGATCCCACAATGGTCTGAATATGTGAAATATGCGTCGGTATTCAAAGTTTTGAAGACATGACAGAGCATTTTTCTGATATACCTCTACACGTCCGGTAACAGCTACAAGGTTTTTATATTTATACATAAGTGATACGCACTTCGTTAAACCTCTTCGATAAAAATATGTATCTGCATCTCCAATCATGACTACTTCGTTTCGTACATACCGCAATGCCTGATTTATTGCATTGGGTTTCCCACTTTTGTGAATATCTATAATTGAGATGCATCTGTATTGTCTGTAATTCAGTCTGATTTTCCTATTAATTTTTTGTATCTCTTCTCTAGAGTCACTGTTTGCAGCAACAATTATCTGTAGATTAAGTCTATCGTTTGCCAACAATGAATCTATGCATCTTTCAATATTTAGAGAAGACTTATGAATAGGAATGATCACAGACAGTGGATATCTCATATTGTGTATTTCATAAAATGAATTGAGATATATCTTTTTTCTGCGTATCACATTATTTTCTTAAAAGCAACTCTTCACTGCTTTAATAATCAGTTCCATATCTTCATCTGTATTTTTGATATCTGACGGCAGGCACAAACCTCTGTCATATAGATCATATCCTACCGGATAATCTTCTACATGAACACACTCGCAATCCTTAAATACCGGCTGAAGTGACATCGGTTTCCATGTGGGTCTGCCTTCTGCATCAGCTATCTTTAGCATGGCCTGGAGTACATCCATAGGCTTGACCTTGCAGTCTTTATCGATCAGTATTGCTGACAACCAGTAGTTTGATTCGCACCAGTCCGGTATCGGATTCATTGTAACCGGCAGATTTTCAAATGCTTCTTTATATGTATCATATAATTTCCGCTTTAGTGCTCTATGCTCGTACAGATGCGGCATCTGTCCTCTTCCTATTCCTGCAAGGACATTGGACATACGATAGTTGTTGCCAAGCTTTGCATGCTCAAACCATACGACTGGTTCACGTGCCTGTGTCGCAAGATTTAATGCCTCATCCCTGGTTGCTTTATCCTTTGCTATAACCATTCCGCCCATGGATGTGGTTATTATCTTATTTCCGTTAAATGAGATCGCATTATAATCGCCAAGCGTACCGCATTTTCTGCCTTTATATAACGATCCCATACCTTCTGCTGCGTCTTCGATTATGATTGCGCTATGTCTGTCACAAACTTCTCTGATGGCATCCATATTTGCAGGTGTTCCGTAGAGATGGGCTACCATCACAAATTTTGTTTCAGGATGTTTCTGAAATGCCAGTTCAAGCGCTGCGGGATCCATATTCCAGGATTCACGTTCCGAATCAACAAACACAAGGTTGGCTTTCTCATATGCAAGCGGAAATGCTGTTGCACAGTATGTAGCATCCGAAACCAGAACAGTATCTCCTTGCTTTACACCTGCAAGCATTGCACAAAGATGCAGTGCCGATGTTCCTGAGACAACCGCACATGTATACCATGGATGATCAGAACCTTCGGTCATATATTCATTTACCTGTTTTTCAAGTTCATCAAGATTGAATCCGACCGGTGCAATCCAGTTTTTGTCAAACGCTTCTTTTACGTACTGGAATTCCTCTCCATGCATTGTAGGACTCCCAAGATAAATATGTTTTCCCATAACTCTCCTCAATCAATGAATTATAATTATTTTTTTAATGATTGCTATACAACCACTCCACTTCCTACCAATGTTCCTTCTTCGACTTTCATCTCCTTTGTCACTATCGCACCTGCATTCAGTCTTACGAAACCTTCAATCAGGGGTAGCAACTTATCTTGTTCCCTTTCTTCCTCTCAGTATCCTCTCGCATACCACCATATCCTCCGGTATGTTAACGGCTCTGAGGTCATCTCCGTCTGCGATGTGGTAGGTCTCGACCTTCATGCCTTTTCCTGCCATCAGTTCCGGCACTTCCGTGAGATAGTACTCGTGCTGGGCATTGTCGGGTCGTATCTCTCTAAGTGTTTCGAACAGTGCTCTGGAGTCATATACTGTGATTCCTGCATATAGCTCTGTTATCTGTGCCTGCTCAGGTGTGCAGTCTTTTCCCTCCACTATCCTCTCGAACTTACCGTCTTCATCCCTTACGATTCTTGCCCAGAGCCTGAGATCCGGATTCTCAGCTGTCATCACTATACAGTCAAGCTTCTTCTCTTCAAGCAGTTCGCACATCTTCTTCATGTCATCATATCTGAAGAGCGGCATATCACCATAGTCGATAAGCACTGTGCCTTCGTAGTCTCTGAATGCTTCTTCGCACATCATGACTGCATGTCCTGTACCTAACTGTTCTGTCTGTTCTACGTAGTTATACTTGTCTCCGAAGTATTCTGTTACTGTCTCTTTCTTATACCCCACTACTATGTAGGTGTCTTCCGGTGCGATGAATGATGTTGATTCCAGTACGGTTTCAAGCAGCGGCTTTCCCGCACATTCACGCATGACCTTCGGCAGATCTGCATCCGTGCCGTGAAGTCTGCTTCCTTTTCCCGCTGCCGGTATGATAACTCTTCTTGCCATAATCGCTTTTATAACCTCTTAATTCCATTCCGGGTCTTCTTCCGCTATCTCTGCCTTAAAGCCCAGTTCTGCATATATCTTCCTGAGTATCTCTTTGATCTGAGGAAGCTTCTTCTCCATATCTTCTACTAACTTCAGCTGAGTCCTGCAGCGGTCTAAGTTCTGTCCGGCATACTCTGTTATGTAGTAGGTATCTCCGTTGATGTGATCCATCAGGAACCTGATTCCGTCTTCACTTGTTATGATGATGGATGCATACGGCATGAGCTTCAGTTCTTCTTCTGTCAGTATGTCACCGCACGCCTCCAGATATCCTCTGGCGTATGCCTCATACAGCCTGAGATCGCAGCTTACTTTGCTGAGGTCCGTCTCGTCATCCGTTGCCGTGTTTGTTCCTATCCTCATGGAATCTCCGTAATCATAAAGCGGTGATCCTGTCATGACTGTATCAAGATCTATGACTGCCACGGGTTCGTGCGTCTGCCTGCTGAACAGGATGTTGTTAAGGTTGCAGTCATTGTGCGTGATACGTTTCGGTATCCGTCCTGACTCAAGTGCATCCGCTATGAGTCCGTATCTGGATGATCTGTCCTTGATGAACTTGATCTCGTCAACCACGTCCTTGACTCTCCTGTACGGATCGTCATCTATCGCCGCAAGCAGATCTCTGTATCTGATCCGCGTGTTATGGAAGTTCGGTATGGTATCCTTAAGCTCCGATATATCCATATCGCTCATGGCTTTCAGGAACAGACCGAAGCTCTTTCCCGCCTCATAGAAGGTCTGCGAACTGTCGGGGATATCCATGGAGTAGATATCGCTGAAGTAGTTCATCATCCTCCAGCAGCCCGAGTCTGTTCTTAAGTACGCCTTGCCGTTCTTCAGGACCGGCTTGATGGTCGGATTGGAACCTTTCTTCGTATGACCGCTGAGCAGGAATCTGCCTTGCAGATGCTGAGTCACCTTTATATAGTTGTCCATGAGTACATCGGGATCCGTGAATACATCCGTATTGATTCTCTGAAGCGTATACTTATGGGTTCTTCCGTCTTCGTCCTTTGTCTCTATCCTGTAGGTTTTGTTGATGTATCCCTTGGTGATCTGCCTTATATCTGTCACATCACCCCTGACATCAAATCTCCTGACTACCCTGATGATATCGCCGGCCGGTATGTTGCGTGCCCGGGTCTTCTCATCCATTCCGAATATCTGTGACATGGAAGCTACCGCCCCGGCTTTCCGTGATTCCACATCTACTCCGCACGCCATCTCCAGTCCGCGTCTGAGTACCTCGCCGAGTGCGGTCTCGCGTGCCGCCTGCAGATAGATGTAGTAGTATATGATTCGTGCGGTCAGTATCACCGCATAGTCAAGCAGTATGAGCAGCACCGCACGGATGGATAATACTCTCCGGATGGGCAGTGTCCTCTCAAGTATGACGTATACTGCACCTCCTGTGAATTCCGCTGCCATGAGTCTTGCAAATGCGCGCATGTTTCCGTAGCGCAGTATCTGCTTATAGCATCTGAAACACAGTCTTGCGATCAGGAGGCACCCGTATGCCAGTACGAACTGTATCAGATAGTCATACCATCTGAAGTCCGCCATCTCTCCCATATCGGAAGGCTGCATGAGGAATACCAGTACGAATACCGCTGCGAACATGATGAAGTCATAGATCATCAGTAAGACTCTGTTGTTATCTCTTTCTATATACTTTCTTTCTACTATCGGGTTGAACATAATCGATTAAATATAGCCTGACGTCAGCATTTCTCCATAATAAAATTAACTGTCCGGTTTCCCGGTCAGAATGCATCATATTATTATAACTTATATGGAAAAAAAAATACAGTATACAGCTTTTTTAATTTCTCCTTTATTATAGAAGTGTCAAAATAAACAAACGAGGAGGATAAAAAGATGATAAAAATCAAACATTTTGACGTTGATTCCGGCAATTTTGTTACGTGTACCGAGGCTGAGCTGACCTGTCCGAGATGCGGGGGCCATGATCTGGCCCACTATGATCACAAGAAGCGCGGGATCCTGGATCATGAGAGGGAGGTCACGAACTACTATCCGGAGCGTATGCGATGTACCGGGTGCGGGTCGTATCACATCCTATATCCGGATTTTATCGACGGTCCTACCCGCTATCATGCGGATGTCATACGGGATGTGATCACAACGTCCGATTACATTCGCAGAGATACTTACAAAGACATTCCTTCTATTTCCACAATCAATCGCTGGCTTAAGCAGAAATACCACTTGTTTTGAACTGAATATTCCGGACTTTTTAGTTTATAGTAAGCTCACATTCTGATGAGGGGGGAGCTTTATTATGAGCGTAAAAAAAGGTTTTGGTTTCAAAGCGGCTCTTGCGGCCGCGGCTCTGGTTGCTGTACTTGCAATCGGGGGTATCTATGCGTACCTGACTTATACTCAGTCGGTTACGAACACTTTTACTGTCGGCAAGGTCGAGGCTGAGCTGACGGAGCCGGCCTGGACGGCGGCCGGGGATGAGGCGCACAGGGACATCTATCCGGGGCAGACGATTGCCAAGGATCCGACTGTCACCATGGGTGCGGAGTCGAATCCGGCGGTGGTCTTCATGGAGGCGACTTATCCGAAGAAGGAGGTCATCACTGTCGGTGCCGGCGGAACCAGGAATGCGGCTGCCGCTACGGAGCTGTTTACGCCGGGTGAGCTCGGGACCGGATGGGTCGAGCTGACGGCTAAGCAGAAGTCTGATTCTGCGGCCGGGACTGTGACCAGGGTCTACGGTCTTAAGAATGAGCTGGGTGCCGGAGCTTCTTCGACGCTTTTTGAGTCGGTGACTTTCGCCAATGTGGTTGAGGGTCAGGTGATCGATGATGTGGCCATCGGTGTGAAGGCCGACGTGATCCAGGCCGGCGGCATGGAGAAGGCCGGGGATGCGTATACCGAGGGCGAACTTGGTGCTATCTATGACAGGTTCGTGGCGCAGAATGCGGCGCCGTAAGTTACGGGCCGTCTGCATAGTTCTGTCCGCCGCCGCGCTGGCGTGCATCTGTGCCGGTGCGTGCGGCGGTACTGCTGTAACCTACGCTTACTACACGGGTACTTTCGGATGCGAGGGGACCGTGACGGTAGGACACTGTGATATAGCCATACGCGAAACGGGTCATATTCCTGAGGGTATTCCTGCGGGTGAGGCGTTCACCGTAGATGATACGGTGACGGTCGTTAACACGGGGACTCTTCCGTGCTATATAAGGGCTGCGGTGGATTATGATTCTTATATAAGCGACGGAGCTTCGCGGCTCGTCGGTATGGATGAGCGGTGGATATATGACAGTGACAGCGGCTATTACTGCTATGCGGATGTGCTTGAACCGGATGAGGAAAGCGGACCGCTTATGTCCGGTATCGATGTGGATGCTCTTCCTGATGATGCGGCGGCGCGATACAGAGTCGGGATATATGCAGAGGCGATAGATGCGGTCGGAGGAGGTGCTGATTGGTGATAAGAATTAGACAGGTGATGCGGGTTGCGCTGCTGAGTGCGTGCCTGATAGTATGTGCGGCCGGGACAGCGGCTGCGGCGGAGGCCGAGACTGTTGCGGGGGCTGGCGTGGTTTCGGGAGCCGGGTCCGAGGCGATTTCCGGAGCCGGAATCGGGACGATGCCCGGGATTCATATTTCTCTTGCGGACGGCAATGAACGGAATCTGAAGCTGTCGGAAGAGAATTTCTTCTCTGCTTTTGACGGGATCGTTCCGGGCGAGACGAGGAAGCAGGATCTGGTCATAACCAATGAATACGGCGGAACTGCCGAGTTCTATTTATGGAGTGAGCGCGGAATCTTTGCCGGTCCTGATGAACTGGCAAAGCGGCTTGAATTAAAGATCGTTGATAACCGGGGTGACAGGGTTCGAACCTGCGGCCCTCTTTCTGATATTATAAGGCGCTGCAGTCTGTGTACTCTCGGCAAAGGTGAGTCGGTGGTTATCAGTATGTATCTGACTATGCCGGCGGATGTTGACGGTACCTATGCCGGTGAAACGCTCAGTACGCGGTGGTTTGTCGGTGCTGATGTGAATGGCCCGGCCGGTGATTTCGGAGATGGCTCGGGTGACACTGGAGGGTCGAAGATCCGACCGGACGGCTCCGGCGGAAAGTCCGTCGGTTCGGGTTACGGCAGAGACGGAAGTTTTGCCGGCGGGCCGGGTGTTGAGAATAATACCGAGCTTTCCGGCGAGCCGCATGTTGATGGCGTTGCTGCGCTGTCCGGCAGGGCGGATGTTGATGGCGTAAGCCGTGAGATGCAGGATTCTGCTTCGGGCGATGCCGGGGCGCTGACCGGTGTTTCGGGCGTTGATGCGGGGCGGTCTCCGTATGTCATCATCGGCTGGAAGTTTGAACCTGATGATGCGACGGGGCAGGCTGATTATTCTGATTCCGGTACTGTTTCAGGCGGCGGCTCTTCTGCTTCTCTGACGGTGATCATTCCGTGGCTGGTGGCCGGAGCGCTGGCAGTGCTTTGCGGGGCGCTCATCATTTTGCTGAATCGTAGGAAACGGGGTGAGGACGAATCATGAGAAGGTTGTTAATTCTTGTTTTATCGCTGGTGACGATGCTGGCGGCTACTCCGTCGGAGGCGGTGGATGCGGTTTCTGTTCCGGCGGCGGGCGTGGTCGCGGAGGCTGCGGGTGAAGCTGCGGGCGATTCTGCGGTCGGATTCGGGATCGCGGCACAGGCTGACGCGGTGGTGTCTGATGCGCGGGCTGATGCGGTGATGTCTGATGTGCGGGCTGATGCGGTGATGCCCGGAGCAGAGGCCGGTACTCTCCCGACTTTGGCGGGATCGGGCGGATGGTACAAGTCTTCATTTGCCAAGGGGAACGTGACGGAGATTCATTTTGTTGACAGCGCTGCGGAGGACGCGGATTTTGACGAGAGCTGGGACGGCGCGGGGTCGGGCGGTGTGCCGGTGCCGTGTTTCCGTTCGGGCAGTGTCGTGTATATCACTGCCGGCGGGGCGGGTGCTGTCAGGATGCCGGGCAGGGCGACGGAGATGTTTGCGGATTTCAGGGCGCTCAGGGTGATTGACGG
>JAGHSD010000025.1 GCA_018066045.1 Candidatus Darwinimomas equi
ATTTATATACTGTTTGTGTATGATGTTGATTACAGGAGAACGGAACGCCTTCAGTTTGAAGACGATGAATACTATTATTATGTCACTGCAATTCCGAAGATATCAGCGGAAACGTTTTATCGTGTAAAGGAAACGAAGAAAACCGCAGAAAAAAAGACGGAGAGCAGAGCAAAAACAGAGATCAGAAAAAGAGACTTATACGAAGACTGATAGGAAGGAGGGCATATGAACACGATAATTGAATATGTGGAATCCTGTGCGTCTCTCTTCCCGAGGATGTCTCTTGGAAATGTTTTCGAGATTTTCATAATCGCGGTGCTTATATATGCGATACTTGCTTGGATCAAGGATTCAAAGGCTTGGGTACTTCTCAGAGGTATTGCTATCATTCTGGCATTTATCCTGCTTTGTGTACTTCTCAGGCTGGATACGCTGCTTTGGATATTCGGCAAGATTGCAACGGTGGCTGCGGTTGCCATTATAGTTATCTTCCAGCCGGAACTGAGAAAGGCACTGGAACAGCTCGGAAGCGGAAATCTGCTGCATAGGATATTCCCGTCACAGGAGCAGAAGCAGACAGGATTCACAGGCAAGACTGCAAACGAGATTGTCAAGGCGGCGTTTGAACTTGGCAAGACAAGGACGGGTGCTCTGATAGTAATAGAGAACGGCGATTCTCTTACAGACATAGAGCAGACGGGAATCGCAATCGACGGAATAGTTACAAGTCAGCTCCTGATTAATATTTTCGAGCATAACACACCGCTTCATGACGGTGCGGTAGTGGTGAAGGGCAATATAATCACGGCAGCAACATGCTACCTGCCGCTTTCCGACAATATGAGTATCAGTAAATCATACGGAACACGTCACAGAGCTGCGCTGGGTATAAGTGAAGTGACGGATTCGGTCACTGTTGTAGTTTCAGAGGAAACAGGAAAGGTTTCGGTATCTGAAAGAGGAAAGCTTACGGTTATGCCGGATGCCGATCATCTGAGGTCGGAGCTTAACAAGCTGACGGATTCGGTGGGAAAGAACAAGGAAGAGAAGAGCCTTTTCGGTATGATAAGGAACAAGAATAATAAATGAAAGAGTTACTGACAAAAAACATAGGACTTAAGATAGCATCTGTTATCGTTGCGATCCTTGTATGGATGATAGTGGTCAATATCTCCAATCCTGAGATTAAAGCGAGCAAACAGGTGCAGATTGAAGTTGAAAATGATGACGTGATTCTTAATGCCGGAAAGACATATGAACTTAACGGCAATACTTCGGTCATGGTTTCTTACAGTGTCAGAACGAGGGATGAATATAAAATCAAAGCATCAGACTTCAGAGCTTATGTTGATATGAAGGATTTGTTTGATATCACAGGATCGGTTCCCGTAAAAGTGGAGGTACTTAACAACAAGGATCTTATTCTGGATGCTTCGGCAAATCCCAGTGTAGTTCGTATCAAGGTTGAAGATGTCATAAAGACAACAAAAGAAATTGAATATGAGCTTGACGGTCAGCCGCAGGATGGATATGCGGTGGGTTCGGTAATTCTCTCACCTGAAACGATATCGATCAGCGGACCGGCTTCGCAGGTAAGTCAGATCAAGACGGTCAGGATAATAATAGATGCCGATGGAATCAGTGAAGATCTGAAAGGAACCGCAATTCCGCTGTATGTCGATGCTTCGGGAAGAACCATTGATATCGATGACACGGATGTAACCGTAAATCATACAACAGTCGATTATACGCTGATAACACTTATCGGAAAGTCTGTTCCTGTTGAATATCAGGTCGGAGGAAGTCCGGCGCAGGGATACAGTTATGTCGGAGTGGAAGGAAGTATCAAAGAGGTAGTTATCAGAGGATCAAAGGCAGAACTTGCAGAGGTCAGTAGTATTGTTGTTCCCGCATCGGTACTGGACCTCGGAGGAACAAAGACCAATAAACAGGTTGAAGTTGACCTTGCACAGTTTGTTCCCGGTAATCTGAAGATAGTGGGAGATTCAGTCTCAACTGTTGTTATGAAGGTAGAAGGTCAGCAGGAGAAACATTTCAGTATTAACAGTACACAGATTGCCGTTACCAACGGAGTTGAAGGTCTTGAATATCTTATTGAACCTATTACCATAGGAGTGATTCTGAACGGAATACAGTCGGATCTGGATGCACTTGATCCGAAAGAGATACTTGGAAGCGTAGATGTGACAGGAATGATCGAAGAGGGAGTATATCCTGTTGAGATAATATTCACACTTCCGGCGGGGTATGCTGTCAGGTCGTATACGCCTGTTACGGTAAAGGTTACCGGAGAGCCGATCGAAAAGGAAACGGAAGAGGCTGCCGGGGAAGATGAAGTTATCGAAACGGATGAGATATATGAGCGGGAAGAGGAAGCCGGGACGGAAACAGAGTCTGAAACCGAGAATGAAACAGAGACTGATCATTCGGGAGAGAATTGATGATAGCTGCTTATATAATTGCATATATCGCTGCTTATATAGCATCTTCAGCCGGACATTATTATCTGTCCGGCATAATTCTTATATTGACGGCAGTTGCATTGTATGTCAAAGACTATTTTCGAACGGGAAATATTATCAATCTCAGAGGGCTGTTCGCATTGAGCTTTGTCGGAGGAGAAGGTGTGGCATGCCTGAAACTGTCATATCTTCAGACTGACTGGCACAACATGACATGGATCAGTTTCTTTTGTGCTTTTATCGTTTTCTATCTGGTATATGAATTAATACTGCTGAAAAAGAAGAAAAAAGAGACAGAAGCAGATCAGGCCGAAGTACATGTATCAGAGGATAAGGATGCGAAGAAAAGTACCCGTATACTTGATGTCCGGAATCTGTTCATATGTTCGGTGATACTTACTGCGGTGTCGCTTGTGTGCTTTGTTTTTGAAGCCGTGATACTGGGATATATACCGCTGTTTGTAAAAGGTGTTCCGCATGCATATTCGTATTTCCATATTTCGGGAGTGCATTATTTTACGGTATCGTGTGTTCTGATTCCGGCGTTAACTGTTATCTGGTTCCTTAAAGCCGGGAAACAGACGATGGGACGGAAGATCGTGATGATCATATGTGATGTTATTGCATTTGCGATTCCGCTGCTGTGCGTGTCGCGTTTTCAGTTCGTATTCGCAGCGGCAATGACAGCATTTACCTACATAATCGTGAAGAGGAATATTTCGGTAAAGATTATAGCGGGAGCAGTGGCAGCGGCAGTGGCAGCATTTGCCGTTCTGAGTATCGCAAGAAGTCACGATGCGGAATATCTGAATTCTATTTTTGAGATGAAGATCAGTCTTCCCGTGGATATAAGCAGGATCTATATTTATATTGCCAATAACTATGACAATTTTGACTGTATGGTAAGGCAGCTTCCGGCACATACCATGGGACTTAAGATGCTGTTCCCTGTGTGGGCACTCTCGGGACTTAAGTTTGTGTGTCCGGCTCTTGTGGATTTTCCGCTGTTTGTTACGAAGAAGGAGCTTACAACACTGACGATGTTCTATGATTTTTATTATGATTTCGGAATTATCGGGGTGATTGCCGGTTCCGGGCTGATCGGCGGAGCGGCATTCCTGATAGAGAAGCTGACTGTTGAGAGAGACGATCCGATGGCAGGAATGTTCTATTCACAGTTTGCGATTTATATGATGCTGGCATTTTTTACAACATGGTTTTCCAATCCGACGACATGGTTTTATTTCGTGATTACCGGAATCATATATTTTGTATGTATGAGAAAGAAGAAAGATAACTGAGTTTTTTGATATAAGTATTTTTACTTTGAGAATGGAGTGTGTCAGTCATGACTTATGTTGAGAAAGTAATTAATAATGCAAAAGCGAATCCGTCTCTTCTGATTCTTGCAGACGATAACATACCCAAGGGTATGACGTTCCAGACATTCCTTGATTATACCGGAAAGCTCTATGCTTATCTGCAGGATAAAGGAATCGGCAAAGAGGATTTTGTTCTTATCTGTCTTCCGAGAGGCGTACAGCCGATAATTGCCGAGTTCGGAGTATTAAGGAACGGATCTGCATTTGTCATTGTTGAAGACAATTACGCTCCGGAGCGTATTGAATTTATAAAGAATGACTGCAGCTGCAAACTTACGATAGACACTGAGGTTATGAGAGAACTTCAGGAATATGAGCCTAAAGAGGGATTCGAGAGAGCTGATCCGCATGACGCGGCATTTGCCATATATACATCAGGAACAACAGGAAGTCCCAAGGGTGTACTTCATGAGTACGGAAATCTCGAAAGAATGCTGGATTCGATTACGATGCGTTCATGTCCTCCGCTGGCGGTTACAGGCGACAGGTTTGCACTGGTGGCTCCGCTGAATTTCATTGCTTCACAGCTTATTATCATGTTCGGGCTCGGATTCAGCGTATACAACTATGTGGTTTCGTACGCAGTTATCAAGAATCCTCTGAAGATAGGCATGTTCCTGATTATGAACAGGATCAACGGAACATTTCTTACACCGTCACATATCAGAAAGATGGATGTTAAACTTCCGGGACTTAAGTTCTGTATAGTAGGATCGGAACCTGCAAACGATATCTTCCTTGAAGGACTGGATATTCATAACTGCTATCTTATGAGTGAATCGGGATTTCTGGTAAATCATTTCCTGCTTGATAAGAAATATGAGAAGACTCCTGTAGGCAAACCGGAGTTTGATCTTGAGGTACTGCTTATAGGTGAAGACGGAAAACCGGTGGCTGACGGAGAAGAAGGAGAGATCTGTTTCGATAACTCATTTGTAAGAGGTTATATCAATCTTCCCGATAAGACGGCAGAAGCCTTCGTTGACGGAATATATCATACGGGCGATCTCGGATACAGAGACGAACAGGGAAGAATGATCATCAGCGGAAGACTGAATGATATGGTCAAGATCAACGGAAACCGCGTTGAGCCGGGAGAGATAGAAGGTGTTGCGAAGAAGGCTTTAGGAGTAGACTGGGCGGCATGCCGTATATTTGACGACGGACGAAGTACTTTTATATGTGTTTACTATACGGACAAACATGTAAAGATAGATGAAGAAGAAATCAGAAACAGGATGAGTACCTATCTGCCGTATTATATGATACCGTCGTATTATATCTATGTTGACAAGCCTCCGCTTAAGGCGACCGGAAAGCTTGACAGAGCGGCATTGCCGAAACCTGACAGAAACGATTACCTGTCGGATTATGAGCCGCCGCGCGATGATACGGAGAAGGCTCTGTGCGAGGCGTTCCAGACGGTTTTAGGAATAGAAAAAATAGGTATCAAGGATGATTTCTATCAGTTGGGCGGAGATTCTCTCTCGGCTATGGATGTTATTTCAAAGTGCGGAATCAACGGTCTGAATGCTTCTGATATTTTTGCGGGCCGTACACCGGAAAAGATTGCATCAATCTGGAAAGACACTCATCCGGACGGAGATACGAGGTCTGATGAGGAACTGGATGATGAGGCAAGAAATACTCCGCATCTTATAGCACCGTTCCAGACATATATGATGGATTATCAGATGTATACACCGATGTCCACGATGTTCAATCTGTATACCATGCTGAAGGTAGACAGAAACGAATACGACGAGAATAAGATGATCGAGTCGGTGAAGAAGGCGATAGCAAATCACCCGGCACTTCTGACGAGATTTTCATTTAATGAAGACGGGTTGATACAGCAGCAGATAGATCAGTCATATGTTCCTGAGCTGGAAATTGAAAAAATCAGCAAAGAAGAGTTTGAGAAGATCAAGGAAGAACTTGTCAAGCCATACAGAATCATTAATTCACGTATGTACAGGTGCAGAGCATTTGATGTGGACGGAGAGCTGTTCCTGTTCTTTGATGTTCATCACACTGTATTTGACGGAACATCCTTCCAGGTTCTGCTCGGAGATATCATGAAGGCATATTATGACATGCCTCTCAACAGGGATTATTATTATCTCATGTTAAGACAGAACGAACTGCTTACCGAGACGCACAGATATGCTGAAGCGGGAGAGTATTTCAACAGGGTTTACGGAGGTGATGATTTCGTTACTCTGCCGTATATGGATTATGAGACAAGGGAAAACAAACTTGATTCCATAAGGTTTGAAATGAATTCCGATGATGCGAAGCTGACGGAATTAGAAAAGAAATATGATATCGGAAGAAATGCATTCTTTAACCTTGTAACACTTTTATCGGTGGCAATATATGATAAGAAACCGAATATAAAGATTACCTGGACGTACAACGGAAGAGATGACCTGAAGAAGGGAGATATGGTCGGTTTGCTGCTCAGAGATCTTCCGATCATGCAGAGATTCAGGAAGAAAACACAGCTCCGTGATGTATATGCAGACATTAAGGAACAGGTTAATAATGCTATAGCATACAGTTTCTATCCGTATACGATGCTGAATGCAAATGTCGTAACGGGAGATCTGGCATGCTTCCTGTATCAGAAGAATATTCGTGATGCGGGCGGATCGGAAATAGAGTCTGTTGATATACTTCAGAACAGTGCGGCATCCGAAAATGCTCTGGATATTCAGGTGCTGGATGATACCAACGGACTTAATCTTGCGATAGATTATGCTGCAAGCAGATATAACAGAGAGAGCATTGAACGTTTCGGAAAGATATTTATTGCGGTATTTGAAACTTTGCTGGAACTGCAGGATGATGACTCCGCAACAGTCAGGGATGTCATCAGGGGAGTTAACCGGAAATCAGGATATTTTTCCTGGTTTATTCTGTGGATGCAGTCATAAAACCGGAATTCGCAGAGCAGCTTATTTGCTGAAATATGTAGGATATACAGGTTTGTTATGGTAAGCTAACTGAAAAAGGAGGTTTACATGAAATCTGTTATCAAAGGAATTGAAGCATTAAGTGCAGGACTGGCTAAGTCGGGTGTTACCAGGTTTGAATCAGCTACGACGGAATGGACTTTACGTTCCCTTGAAACAATCAGAACAGAGAAATTGAAAAATGCAAAGACTGAATCCCTGCCGTATGCCGAAGAGGCAATCGGCGGGGCGTGTTTTTTCTCGGAGCACGGAGAGAAAACAGCGTGTCTTATCATGGAGGAACAGGTTTACCGGCTTGTTCCCGCGCTTGAGAGCAGTACACGTACAGGTGCGGCTCTTTTGTTTATAGTATTCGGAGATGAAAAATTCAGATATATGAATATCGTTTCTGCATACAATGTGAATTATCGCATAGCATACAGTCCTGGTGATGTACTTAAGATGGTACAGGATGCATTCAGATATTCGGAGGCATACGGACGTCCTGCGGTACTGTATGTTCCGGTGAGGATACTTGTGAGCAGCATGTGTCTGGAAGTAAAACGCACGGTGGGAAACCGGGCAAAGGACAGATGCACAGTGATACAGGAAAGAAAAAAGCACGAGTCAATGTTCGGATATAACAGCATGACAGGAAACGGGGATTATCTCATCGCGGCAAACAGTGATATTGCGGAACTGGTGCTTGATAAGGTGAAAAACAGAAAAGATGTGGCAGTTGTAAAGCTTGATATGATATATACTCATATGGCGGAACAGCTGCCACTGTATTTTAAACGGCTCCTGCTGATAGAAAAGAGCAAAGCACTGGCATATAGAGAGATGGAGGAGAAAAGATGCAAAAGGGTATTGCTGAGTAATAACTTTTTTGAGTGGGAGAAGGAAATAGAGAGGGCTTTATATGGTTTTCTGAAATCAGGCATTGATGATTCCGAAACGGCTGCTGTCAGAAACGGTGCGGCACCGGACTATGATGAAGAGGAAGATCCGTTGAAAATCAGACGTCCTGAAACCGGATATGCAGACAATATCATGTGTCCGGGATGCATTTACAGAAAAAGGATTTTAGAGATACTTGATAATTCAGAACACAACTCTTATCATGAAGAATTCTTCTGCACGATGCGCATGTCGTATGTCAGATCGGGAATAATGCACGAGAGATCCGAATTCACGGAAAACATGCAGGCAAGTGAACTGATTATAAGCAATCGCGATATGACTGAATATCACGGTCACGGGCAGGTGATAATGATTGACGACATATGCCGGCGGGACGGGAACATTTTCCCTGAAAAAATCGGAAACGGAAAATTTATGATTCTGGAAAAACTATGTGACGGATGCGGAAAATGCATGAAAATATCCGGATGTCCCGCTGTCTGGAAGCGTGGTCTGAAGGTATATATTGATTCGGTAAAGTGTTCCGGATGCGGACTGTGCGAAGAAATCTGCGAAAGGGGAGCCGTTGTATATGAACAGTAAATACAGAGTGGAGAAGGTGATTATCTGCGGTTTTGATTATGACGGAACACAGAAACGTGCGAAGATGCTGGCTGACAGGTTCGGAATGAAGTACTGCAATCTGCTGTATGTGACAGACAAATCATACAGAGAGGACGATATGATATGTCATATGGACGGAGGCGGGGAGGAGCATGTACCCGAATTCAGATATATAAGACTGAAAGAGGCGGATGCTATTTATGCCAGGACTGATACTGATGCCTGCAGACATTTTGACTATCTCAGACCGGAGGGAGTAATTGCGGTGGAGACTGATGGAAATAGCGGACTGAATTCGCAGTATCCTGAGGATAAGGCTAAAAGATACCTTGAGATACAGGCCGAAACAGGCTATGTACGTAGATTTATACATTGTAAATATAAAACCGCAGATGTATAATAAAATCAACTACGTGTCGGTGTATCGGCACATGTGAACAAGGAGGATTATTAATGGCTCGTTTAAGTGAAGCGGCTGAAGCCCAGATCATCTCTATCTGCGAAAGATATAAAGATGAGAAGACACCTCTTATGATGATCCTTAGTGACATCCAGAAGGAATATGGCTATATTCCGCTTGAGGTTCAGGAACTGGTTTCAGACAAAACAGGAATCTCTGTAGCAGAAATCTACGGAGTAGTAACATTCTATTCATTCTTCTCTCTTCAGCCAAAGGGAAAGTACGTTATCGGATGCTGCCTTGGTACCGCGTGCTATGTTAAGGGTGCACAGCAGGTTATCGATAAGTTCTCTGAGATTCTGAAGATTGCTCCGGGTGAGACAACAGAGGATGGATTATTCACACTTGATGCACTTCGTTGTCTTGGTGCCTGCGGTATCGCACCGGCAGTATCAATCAACGGAAAGGTATATCCGAAGGTATCTGTAAATCAGGTACAGGGTATCATCGATGAGCTTAAGGGAGGTGCTGCAAAATGATAAAGAGTTTTGACGAATTAAAGAAGACTCAGGCTGATTGCACAGCT